>WFQV01000042.1 GCA_015486905.1 Melioribacteraceae bacterium
GTTTAAAACAAAGTTAAATAACAAAATAAAAATAGTATTAGATTTTTATAATAAAAATAATATTATCGTAAAAAAGTGTGAGAAACAAAATTTTAGCTGTAAATGAAAACGAAGTAAATTTACCGATGTGGGTGTGTAATATATTATTGTGAACATTACATTTTTTTCTCAGTTTCATGAAGAAGTTCTTTAAAATACAAATAAATAAAAAACAACACAACAAAAGGAGGAAAACAAGATGAAAGGAACAATTGTAAAAAGTCTTGAAGAACTGGTAATAACAAAGTTCGGAAAAGACAAGTGGGAAAAATCACTCGAAGATGCCGGCTTGGAAAGATCTACAATATTTTTACCTGTTGGGGATGTTGATGATTCACAAGTACTGAAAGTTATTGAAGCGGTATGTAAAAATCTGAATATTTCCCTTGCGCAAGCGGCTGATGCTTTTGGTGATTACTGGGTGAATGTATATTCACAAAAATTATACGGTCTGTATTATACCAAGAATAAAACAGCAAAAGACTTTTTTTTGGATTTGGATAATATTCACTTAAAAATGACAAAAACAATGGCAAATGCCAAGCCGCCAAGATTCGATTACGAATGGAAAGATGACAAGACACTTATTATGCATTACAAATCCCATAGAGGTTTGATAGATTTTCTTGTGGGTCTTGCCAAAGGTGTGGGTAAATTTTATAAAGAAGATATAAAAGTAACAAAATTAGGACCGACTAAAATTCAAATAAATTTTCCATAAGAATATCATTAGGAAGGAAAAGCTAATATTGCGTCTTTCTTTACTACCATTACGCTACGGACGTGGGGATTTTTGCATTCAGAAAAGGTTGTAATAAATTTATTCTTAGAGTCACGAATTACCTATAAGCGAATATTAAACACTTATATTCAAGGAGTAATCTTATTTAAAAGATGTATTAAGCACCCAAATAGTCTGTATTGATACAGTATTACAAACCTAAATCCTTGTTTTTTTGTCGGGAAATTAAAGAAAAACATTACTGAATTTCCATTTGAAAAAATTAGCGAAAGTTTTTAATATTCTCCAAGCTTTAAGTACGAATCATAATCCTTCACCTGCCTGCACTGCCTACCGGCAGGCAGGGAGGGAAAGGGTGGGTTGGAAAAAATAAGGAAAGCAAAAAATAGTAATAAAACGCTCAAGTGGAAAAGACAAACTAAATTTTTTTGCCACCGGATTAAAACTTGTACCCAGGAAAAGGAATAAGAGCAAAGCCTAATTTTCATGTGTTTATTTCTAAATGTAGTAATGTTAATAATAGGCAAAAAATAACTTTTCAAAATATTGACTTTTTGTAACAAGCATAAAACCCCTTCCCCAAATATTATTGGGAAAATTTTTCAGCTAAGCAAGTTAAAATTTCATGTTCATGCTCTAAGGCTATAGTCTTTTGTTCTTAGCTGTAACGGCAGTTTCATCTGCGGGGTTTCTTAAAGCTCTTGGCTAATAGATATTTCAACCTCCAGTAAAAAACGCCTTTTATGTATATGCAAATCTAATAATCATTCCCTTTTGTGACAAGTTACTTGTCATGTCTGTTTCATCTGTTTATTTTTTTTGCCGCTAATTACACGAATTTAGTCTAAAGTCTCAAGCCCGACGCCTCGTGCTAAAAAATTAGCAAGTGAATAATTAGTAACGAGTCCCAACATTAACCTCAACCTTAATCTTAACCTTAATTTCAATATTATTCCCTTTCGCCAAGTTTGCGAAATTTTACGTTTGGTTTGTCCAATTTAAATCGGCTATAAAAACCTATTAAATTACTTTTACGGCAAGATTAAAACTGTCAAAATGGCAGAGTATTTTCCCCTTAACTTGTATGCCCGTTTTTCTCAATTAGTTGTAACTTAATTATTGCTGCGTCCAAGTCTATTTCTATACCGTTAACATAATAAGTGGAGTTATACAAATCGAGCAAATCAAAATCAAAATATGTGTCTTTCGTCAGTATAACGCTAAGCTCCTTGCCCTCCCTGCGCTTGCCATAAAAATTAAGATAATCCTGGGTTCTATTGAGAGCCTCCTCCTCTAAATAATTTTGGTCTGTGCTATTATATGGCGCTTTTATTGATTTGGAAATTTCTTGACCTCTAAAAAAGTATGGATTGTAATCCGTCATAGCGCCTGTAACGCCTTTATTACCGTCAATCTCGATTTTTACCTTTTTAGCGATGTCCATTGCGTAACGTTTTACAGGACTCGTGTTGGCGATATAAACCGGATCGGCGCTTATTGAATCCCCGTAATCCAAAGCAAAGCGATTCCAAACTAAATAATCGCCTTTACTATCAACAAATAACCAAACTTCGCAGGTTTTGGCAAGGTCTTTTAGATTATCGGAAGCATTATCTGGGGTATCGAAGGTAAGTATGTCAAAGCTTTCTAATCGACTAATTGGATAAGAAGTTAAGCCGACATAATTAACATTAGCTCCCGTATCAACCTTATTTAGCATAGCCGTAATTATTTGGAGTCCGTCTAATGCCGTTATTTCACCGGAATCATCATAAATATAAATATCTTTCCCAAAAAAATTTTTATCATATTCATTGTCAGAAGACGAAAACGAATAAGTTGAATCAGGCAAACAATCAGTCCCATTATCCGGGCATTGAGGTTTTATCACCCCGTCATAATAAGAAACGCCATCGTGTTCTCTTTTTTCACGCCAAAATTTTAGCACCAAAAACCTCTTTACCGTGCCACCATCAGTATATTCAAAAACCTGCCCAGCCTCAAAAGCCCCGTCAGCAACATCTTTGGGATCTCCGTTTTCATCATCAATGTGTATGTTGATATTGTTATTGCTCATAGTTCCCATAGTAACGGTATCAGATGAAGAAGCTCCTACAGAATCATAAACATTAACATTCTGCTGCCTTGGCGCGCCGAATTGAGTTAGAATAATAGCCCCTAACTTGCCGATAATGTCGAAACTTACGGTTTTCTCTATTTCGTCAATCTCCACAGTTCTCAAATCCAGAGCGCCTGCAAAAACAACCTTTTCCGAGCCGGATTCGGGGAGGTTAACAACTAAATGGAAAACGTGGAGTTCGCTTTCGTCTGCGCTTTCCAAAGTGGATTGGACGCTGCCGTCGTAAAGCAATTTTAACGTAACCCGTTGGATTAAAATTTCGCCTGCGTCAAGGAGCGTGTCGTCCTCAATCTTCTTTTCAATCTTTCCCGAGTCAATTAAGTAATAACTCCAATCTTCATACAAAGAACCCGACCAAGCATTGGTGTAATGTCTCAGAGTTACATTCACAGCCTATTCCTCCCGTCTTCAATCTTGCCGGTTTTATAGATTTGCCGAGATGCACGGGCTCCAATCGAAACAACATTCGGTCGGTTCATTAAGTTCCTATTCAACTCGTCAATTCTGCCGATTAACTCTTTGTTTTGCACCACAATGTTGTGTCCGGAAATTTCCGAATAAATCTTAGGCTTCAGTTCGTTTTGGAATATTTGAATGAAATCCTTTTCAGGTGCAATTAACTCGTTGTGCCAGCCTTCAATAAATCCCATTTGCCCTTCCGGTAGCCTACCGCCTTCGGCAAAACGAGGCATCTTCGGCGGTTCTTGAGATGCTATTTTTGCCACATTAGCCAAACCCGCAACGGTTACCATTGCAGCCAAAGCAATGTTCCAAGGACCCCAAGGTTCAGCTCCCAAAGCTGCGGTTGCAGCCTGATAAGTATTCCAAATCGTATTCGCAATTGCAATTCCTTTGCCTACTGCGGTATATCGATTAACCGCCGAGCCAATAAAATTCAAGGCTTGCATTGTGCCTTGAATATCCGCAATCATTGTTTGCTTTATTAATTCTTTTTTGCGATTGTGATAATATCTGTCAATAATCTCCTTAGCCCCAATTACACCTTTGTATCTTTGTAAATCGGCATTGTATTGAGCGTCCAAAATTGCCTGTTCTCGTTCGGACTCGTTTTGAATGGAATTGAATTTCATATCTTGGAGTTCTTGGAAATCTTTGGCGATTTTAACCGTATCAAGTTCGGTAGGAATTTTAACCGTTGGTATTTTCAAACCCAATTTTCTGAAGTCGGAAATATCTTTGCCTTCTAATTTAAATTTCACCTTTAATTGAATTAGCGCTTTTTCATTCTCAAGAGCTTTAATTTTCTCCTCAATTTCCGCAAGCTCGTTAATTGTTTTAGCCGTGGCTTTTTGCTTTTCGAGTTCCTGTATTTTGGATTCTATGCCTCCCAAAAGCCCTGTCGTTTCTTTAGCAAATTTCTTTATAATCTCGGCTCGTTTATGCTCGTAAACGGTCGTCAGGCGTGTGATTGCCTCCTGATATTCTTTCTGTGAAATAGCTTTGGCGTCCAAGGCGTCCTGCAAAAGCCGGACGTCGTGATTGTATGCCTGCTCTGCACGTTTTAGTTGTTTGCCTACGTCGGTTTTTTGTTCCTCTACTTCAAGGCGTTCTATTAAAGATTTATAAGATGATTGAAGAGATGCTTTGATTTGTTCCCGCTTTTTGGCAATTTCGTCCGTGAGCTGTTTTTCATATTTTAAAAGGTTGTTGACGTTCTTTTGCTGTTGCTCAAGTTCGGATTTCTTTTGATTTAGGACGTCCAAGCTCGAGCCGATTTGCTCATAACGTCTAACATCCAATTCCTGTCCGGAAAGTGCTTTTTGAGACGAGACAACCGCCTCTTTTACGTTTTTAAGCTCCTGTTCAAGGTCTTTCAGCGAACGCCCCGCGAATTTATCGGCAGCGTTTCCCATTTTGTCAATATTTCTTGCACCTTCGTCGGCTTTGTTACTAAACAGTCCAACTATTTCTACCAGCGTTGTAATCCCAAGTATTGCCCAGCCGATTGGACCCAGAGAAGAAAA
>WFQV01000043.1 GCA_015486905.1 Melioribacteraceae bacterium
GAAAATTGATTCTACGGATGTAATCCCTGTCTTTTTGCAGGGAACAATTACGAGGTACGACCCTAAAAAGTTCGACGATCCGCTTTAAAAAATTTCAGAGCTGACAAATGGCTAAGAAAAAGAGAAAGAAAGTTAAAAAAGACTCTCCCGAGTATTTAATCTCGCCGGAGAAGAAAATAAAAATCGTCGGGATTTTTATCCTTTTGCTTTCGGTTTTTATTTTTCTTAGCATCCTTTCTTACTCCCGTTATGATGAGTTCATTGCCGATTACGGATTTTTTGATTTGTTCAAAGTTTTTACAAACAATCCCGAGTTTAGCAATAAAGTTAGTTCCCTTCACAACTGGATGGGAATTTTCGGTGCTTATTCTTCCTTTTTCCTTATTCAAAAAACAATCGGTTACTTTTCAATTGTCTTTCCCGTAATTACTTTCCTTTGGGGAATGTCTTTAATGGGTAAAAAGAATTACGGACTTACACTTAAAGCTACAAACTTCCTGCTTGCGATTGGAATTTTGTTCTCGGCTTTCTTCGGTGTGCTTCGCTCCGCACCGGATATTCGACTGCTTGTTGAAAACAATGAACTCTCCGGCAACTTGGGTCTCTTTTTCGGCAAAGGATTAGCCTTGCTGTTCGGTGGTTTGGGCAGCATTATTATTATAATTACAATTGTAATCGTAGCGGTCTTTTTTACCTTTAATATTCCGATCGAGCCGATTAAGGAATTCGTGATTAATTTTTTCAGGGAAGAGGAGGAAGAAATTAAAATTAATCGCGCTGCCGAAGAAGAGGAAGAGCGGCTAAGTAAAATTAAAAATCTCGGTTCTTCTTTGAAGCGTAAGAAAGTGAAGGAAATTCAGCATCCTTTGACACCGGAAGAATTTAATGTTCTGGGAACTTCCGAGCAGG
Organism: Melioribacteraceae bacterium; assembly: GCA_015486905.1. Taxonomy (GTDB): domain Bacteria; phylum Bacteroidota; class Ignavibacteria; order Ignavibacteriales; family Melioribacteraceae; genus WFQV01. The sequence continues at coordinate 910 of WFQV01000043.1, forward strand.
AAGAAACGAAGATTAGAATTATTCACAAGGACGAAGCCGAATTTCTGCCTGAGAAAGAAACCGCTCGGAACAAAACCGTTGCGGAAAGTGAAAAAGAGAAAAAAGAAGTTTCTAATGAATATATTATTGACGTTCAAAAAGAAGAATTACTGCCCGAGCAGTGGGAAGAAAAAATTAACTTCTTACCGCCTACAATCGATTTGCTTAATCCTCGTGCTGAAGAGGTAATTAAAATTCCCGAAGAGGAATTAAAACGGAATGCGGAACTATTGAAGGAAAAACTTTCTCTATTCGACATTAAAATTGACGACATCTCCGTTACGCCGGGTCCTGTGGTTACGCTCTACGAGATTGTCCCTTCACCCGGAGTTAAAATAAGCAGAATTGTCAGTCTTGAAAACGACATCGCTCTTGCTTTGGCGGCGCGGGGAATTAGAATAATAGCCCCGATACCGGGTAAAAGTGCAATCGGCGTTGAAATTCCAAACTCTAACGCTGCTTTGGTTACCGCGCGCAGCGTCCTTGCCAAAGTGAGGCAAGCAAAAGCCGAACTGCCGATGGCTCTTGGGAAAACAATCTCCGGGGATGTTTACGTTGCCGATTTAGCCGTTATGCCTCACCTCTTAATTGCAGGTTCAACCGGGTCGGGTAAAAGTGTAGGGATAAATATGATTATTAACAGCCTTCTCTTTTCCAAGCACCCTTCGGAAATAAAGTTTGTAATCGTTGACCCTAAAAAAATCGAACTTTCATTTTACAAAAGATTAAATAAACATTTCCTTGCAGTCTCGCCGGATTTGGACGAGGAAATAATTACCACACCCCAGAACGCTTTGATTGCACTGAAAGCCGTCGAGTACGAAATGGAAAAACGTTACGATATGCTCGCAAAGGCAGGGGTAAGGGACATTGTAGCTTACAACAAGAAAATTTCAAATCCGAAGTCGCGCCCGCACGACACGGACAGAATTAAACATCATCCGATACCTTACATTATTGTAATAATTGACGAACTGGCGGATTTAATGTTAACCTCGGGTAAAGAAGTTGAGGAACCGGTTGCACGCCTTGCACAGCTTGCCCGTGCGGTGGGAATTCATCTAATAGTTGCCACACAGCGCCCCTCGGTGAATGTAATTACCGGTTTGATTAAAGCCAACTTCAGCGCAAGGATTGCCTACAAAGTAGCGACAAAAATCGATTCGAGGACAATTTTGGATATGAACGGCGCAGAACAATTGTTGGGTAGAGGCGATATGCTTTTCCTTCCGATTGGTGCACCGAAACCGATTAGAATTCAAAACGCTTTTATTTCTACCGAAGAGGTTGAGAAGGTGGTAAATTTCATTTACATTCAGAAAGGTTTTTCAAAGCGGTATTTCCTCCCTTCTATGTTCGAAAAGAAGACCTCTGCAGGGGGGAATTTCCTGGCTGACTTGGACCCGATGTTTCGTGATGCCGCAAGAGTGATTGTCCGCCATCAGCAAGGCTCTGTTTCCTTGCTTCAGAGAAGATTGAAATTAGGTTACGCTCGCGCGGCAAGGATTGTTGACCAATTAGAACAAGCGGGAATAGTCGGCCCCTCCGAAGGCAGCAAAGCCCGGGAAGTATTGGTTGAAAACGAAGAAGAACTGGAAACTCTCCTTAGGTCGCTTAATGATTAAGAAATTTCTTATTGTAATATTGCTCGTCTCGACTTCCCTTTTTGCACAGAACGCGGAAACAATAATTAAAAAAGTCAGGAACAAGTTTAATTCGGTTGAAAGTTTCAGTGCGGAAATAGTACGCACGGTTAAAAATAACAAGCAAACACTTCAAGGCAAATTTTATTATTACAAACCGGATTTCTACAAAATTGTTTTACCGCAAAGGGAAATAATTTCAATTGCCGACACCATTTGGAATTTTGAAAAGAAGAGAAAGAGAATAATTATTTCGCAGAAGGACGAAAACATTTCTTTTTTCGATATCAGAAGAATTCTTTTTGAGGCGGTCAAAAAATTTAATATTAAAATTGTCGAAAGCAACAAATCTTCAAAAGACAAATTCGTACTAAAACTTACCCCGAAAAACGAGCAGAGCGGACAGACCGTTTTCGTGGGAGTTGACAAAAATTATTTTGTCCGCTCGGTGGAGGTAACGGCTCCCGGGACACAGAAACTGCGTTTTGAGTTTAAGCATCTTATTTTAAACAAGGTAAAAAAAAGCGAGACCTTTAAAGTCCGCATCCTTTCTAATTGGAAAGTAATTAATTTGAGATGATGACGATGGAAAGGCTTAAGAAAATATCCGGTTTGGCGATACCTTTGCTTTTGACTTTAATTTTCCTTTACCTTGCATTTAGAAATGTTAATCTTAAAGAGGCTTTTATTTTAATTGGCGATGTGAAAATCGGCTGGCTGTTGGTTTTCATTGTAATATTTCTTTTCTCTCATTTCGTTCGGGCAATCCGCTGGAAATACATCATCTCTTCGGTGAAAGACGATGTTAAAATTCTTCATCTCTTCGGTGCAACAATGATTGGCTACGGAGTAAATGCAGTTGTGCCGCGCCTCGGAGAGGTTTACCGTGCAATGTTTATGGGGCGCTGGGAAAAAATTTCACGAACTTCAATGTTCGGGACGGTTATTGTGGAAAGAATAATCGATATTCTTGCGCTTGCTTTTTCCGTTCTCGTTAGCGTACTGATTTATTCGGGCGACCTTTACGGTAAAATTACTTGGCTTAAGTCCACACTGGAAATCGGTTTTGTCCTAATTCTTTTGGGGATAGTTCTTATTTTGTTTACTATTATTTTTAAAGAGAAGTTCTATTCCGTAATATTAAAAATCACTGGCGCCTTTTCCGAAACGTTAGCGGATAAGTTGGGTGAAATTTTCAGTATGCTTGTGGAAGGATTCGGCAGCTTGAAAGGCAGGAAAAACGTTGTAATGACAATTTTGCTCTCCGTTGCTATTATGCTCCTTTACGGTTTGAATTCTTACATTTCTTTCTTAATGATGGGAATGGACCACCTGCAGAAAGTAACTTTCGGAGTAGCTTGGATTTTAATGACAATCAGTGCATTCGGCGTTGTAATTCCAACCCCTTCGGGAATTGGTTCTTACCATTGGATTACAATTACTACGCTTGTAGCCGTCTTTGGTTTCGGCAAAGAAATAAGCACCGCATTTGCAATTGTTACTCACGCGGTTTCCTACATTATTTTTATATTGTCACCGTTCGTTTTTGTTTATCTTGTTAATTTAAAGCGTAAAGGAGAAGGAGAGGAGAAATTAAATTTCTTTACGGTCTTAAAACAAGCTAAATATGAAAACGGGAAAGATTAAATTTTAAGTATTTAAATAGGAAGAACAGACGAATGAAAAAAATATTTTTAATTTTGTTTCTATCCTCATTTGGATTTACGAAGGCACAAATTGATTTTTCTGCAGGAATGGGGCTTAGCTACTTTGCCGCTTCTTCGTTTCGGGATTATGTAAATGCTAATTTTGCTAATAATAATCAACTTAGCTCTTTTCAATCGTCTGTAATTTTTCTTACTGAGGCGGACTACACGGTTAAAGAAAATTTTCAAGTCGGAATAGAATACGCATTTAACATTTATTCTTACAACAACGGTCTCTCTTTGGGCTACTACAACGTTTCGATGAATTTGCACAAACCTTCTCTTGTGGCTTATTATTTGATTACCGGTGAGGGTTACAAATTCAAATTTGGCGGCGGAGTAGGACCGCGTTTTGTATTGCTGGAAGAAAAACTTCCCAACTATGCCGACAGCAGAAAGTACAATTCGCCAATGGGAATAGGTGCTGTGGTTAAAGCCGCGGGACTCACGACACTCGGGGGCAATCTTTACGCTTTAATCGACGTTGAAATGCGTTACGATTACAACGGCGAACCTACGTTTCAAGGAAAGAAAATTTTTGATGATATCAACCAAGCAAATGTTAACCTAAATTCACTTTCGGTCGGTTTGATTTTAGGCGTTGCTTATTCATTTTAAGGAGTAATCGTGAATATTTTTGAAGCTGTTCTTTTAGGAATAATTCAAGGTTTAACCGAATTTTTACCCATTAGTAGCACGGGACATTTAACCCTTACGGGCAAGTTAATGGGGTTAATCTCAACCGAACACCCGGAGCATTGGACCGCTTTTATTGCCGTAATTCAATTGGGAACGTTGTTGGCGGTACTAATTTATTTTTGGCGGGACATTGTTCTGATTGTGAAAGATTTTTTTGCAGACAATCTTTTTAAGAGGAAAAAGTTCTCCGAGCAGACGTTTAATTCCAAATTAGGTTGGTACATTATCATCGGTACAATTCCGGTTGTTATTGTAGGACTTGGTTTTAAGGATGCAATCGAAGGAGCGTTTACTAAAAATCTTAGCGTAATTGCCGGAAGTTTAATTGTGCTCGGAATTATTTTGGGAGGAGCGGAAAAGGTGGGGGAATTCACCAAAGACCTTAAAGGGTTAACCTGGCTTTCAGCTTTGTTAATAGGTATTGCCCAATGCTTTGCTTTAATCCCCGGTTCGTCCCGTTCCGGCACCACCATTACAATGGCTTTGTTCCTGGGTTACAAGCGTGAGACTGCGGCACGCTTTTCATTTCTTTTAAGCATTCCCGCGGTCTTCGGCAGCGGACTGCTTGAATTTTACGAGTCGCTTAAATTCATTGATTTTTCAGCCTCGGTGAATTTAATTGTTGCTACCGCCGCCGCCGCAATAAGCGGTTATTTAACAATCGGATTTTTGCTCCGTTTCTTAAGAACGAATACAACTTACGTCTTTGTCTTTTACAGAATAATTTTAGGAATTGCAATTTTATTATTAATTTATTACGGTCTAATTATTCCATAGGAGGAACTAAAAATGAAAAAGATTTTATTACTCTTTCTCTCGGTAGCTTTGATTTCCGGTTGCGGAAAGAAAAACGAAACTAAAAAAGTAACAATTTCGGCTAACTCAAACTTCGAGGCACAAGTGAAAAAAATAATGGACATAGGCAGCAGCGAAATGTTGATTGCTGTAATTAAAACCAATATGGGAACAATGGAGTTGGAACTTTATCCCCACAAAACTCCGAAAACAGTTGAGAATTTTGTCGGCTTGGCACTTAAGGGTTATTACAACGGTGTTACTTTTCACAGGGTGATTGACAACTTCATGATTCAAGGCGGTGACCCCACCGGTACGGGAATGGGAGGACAAAGTATTTGGGGAGGTAAATTCCAGGACGAATTCCGTCAGGATTTGCGTTTCGATTCACCCGGTATCCTTGCAATGGCGAATGCCGGACCAAACACAAACGGCAGTCAGTTTTTCATTACGCTTGTTCCCACTCCTTGGCTAAACGGTCACCACACAATTTTCGGGCATTTAATTAAGGGAATGGATGTTCTGAAAGCAATAGGTAAAGTTAAAACCGGACAGCGTGACAAACCGGTTAATGATGTAATAATGGAAAGCGTTACGATAGAGAAAAGAAAAATTTAAGTAAATAATTTTATTTTAATTATGAATTGTGAATTATGAATGGAGAATTATTTTATGGTGAGTGATGAGTAAGTCGATTGGATGAATGGATGATTGGATGGATGAATGCATAGTTGGATAAATGGATAAATGGTTGGAATGAAAGATGCAATTTGTTAGCTCTATCACTTAAATAGCGATTCTAATTGTAGAAATAAGGAATGCACAAATAAAAGGAAAGTTAGCTTGATTACAGGTTTAAAAACATTCGCGAAAATTCGTGTAATTAGCGGCTAAAGATAAACGGATGAAAAATAAGGAATTCTTTTCCTCGCGCTGGGCTATGCTTATCTCCACCCTCGGCATTGCCGTAGGGACGGGAAATATTTGGCGTTTCTCAAGGATTGTAGCTCAGAACGGCGGAGGCTCTTTTCTAATTCCGTGGGTGATTTTTCTTTTTATTTGGTCTATTCCCTTAATAATTGCAGAATTTGCGCTCGGCAAATTTACACGTTTTGGTCCTTTGGGCGCACTTGCCAAAACCGCCGGAAAGAAGTTCGGTTGGATGGGTGCTTACGTGGTTTTTGTTTCAACCGCCATAATGTTCTACTATTCGGTCGTTACCGGCTGGTGCATTAAATTTCTTGTTTCGGCTATCACTGGCGATTTGCTAAAAACTACAAACCACTTAGCGTACTGGGAGAATTTTTCAAGCGGTTATTCTCCGATTCTTTTCCACTTTTTAGCTCTTTCCATTTCGGCTTACGTTATTTACAAAGGCGTTGTTAACGGAATTGAAAAGGCGAATAAAGTCCTTGTTACCTCTCTGATTGTCATTCTGCTTGTACTTCTTGTACGTGCGGTTACTTTACCCAATGCGGTTGAAGGACTTAAGTATTTTTTCACGCCGAAGGTTAAGTATTTAACGAACTACAAAGTTTGGCTTTCGGCTTTAACACAAAATGCGTGGGATACAGGAGCGGGGTGGGGACTGATTTTAACTTATGCAATTTACATGCGTAAGCGGGAAGATGTTCCGCTTAATGCTGCCCTGCTGGGTTTTGGAAACAATTCGGTTTCTTTGATTGCGGGAATAATTATTTTCTCCACTGTCTTTTCGCTTGCCGGTCCCGAGGCAATGTCCAAAATTACACAATCAGGTCCGGCAAACACCGGTTTAACATTCATTTACTTACCGCTTTTATTCTCCAAGATGTCGCCGAGTTTTACACTAAACCAAATTTTTGCAATTTTATTTTTCCTGGCACTTTCCTCTGCTGCACTTACCTCTTTAATTTCACTTGTAGAACTTTCGACGCGTACTTTCATTGACTTCGGATTGGAAAGACGGAAAGCAATTTTTATTGTTGCTTCAATGGGCTTTTTCCTCGGCTTGCCCTCCGCACTGAATCTGAATTTCTTCACTAACCAGGATTGGGTTTGGGGCGTGGGTTTAATTCTTAGCGGAGCATTCATTGCTTTTGCAATCATTCGCTTCGGTACGGACAGATTCAGAACGGAAATAATTAACGGTGAAGGCAGCGATATTAAAATCGGGAAGTTTTACAATTACATTATTGAATTTCTAATTCCTTTGCAAGTTGTTATTTTGCTGGTTTGGTGGCTGGTTTCTTCGTCATCGTGGGATAAACAGTGGTGGAATCCGTTTCACACACAAAATGCGGGTACTTGCATTTTACAATGGGGAATTGTAATCGGGGTGTTTGTGATTTTAAATAGAGTTTTAGTTACCCACACTTTAAAAAGGGAAAGGTAATGTTAACAATAGCAACATTCATTTTAGTTTGCGGAATAGTCTGGGGAGGTTTTATTTTTCTTCTTATGTTTGCAATGAAAAAAGAAAAAGCTAAGGTTAAATGAATGGCTGTTCAAACTCCTTCAATAGCGCTTGTTAAAAATTATCTTTCAAAAGAGACTTTGCTTCCGATTTTCTTCCTTTGCGGAGATGACGGTTTTACAATTGACAAAGCGGTGGAAGAAATCACGGAAGCGGCTAAATCCCTTGTGGAGTCGGAATTCGATTTTGAAAAATACTCGATGGACAAAAAGGAAGATTTTGACGCAATTTTAAATTCAGCTTCGGCTTTCCCATTCGGCAGCGGTAAGAAATTAATAATAGTCAAACACTTTGAGAAAGTTGCGGTAAAGAAGAAATTAACTTCTTACGTTAAGTCGCCCTCCGAATCGACGGTTTTGGTTATTACTTATTACGACCGGGTTAAAAATCCCAATTCACAACCGTTCGGCGAATTGTTAAAAAACAAATTTCTCTTTCAAACTCCTTATTTAAAGGGGGGAGATTTGGTCTCTTGGCTTAGCGCACAGGCGAAAGAGTTGGGCATTTCATTGGGCTATTCCGAAGCCCAGTTGCTTATCGACACCGTCGGCAGCGATAAAACACTTTTGGAATCACAACTGCAGAAATTCGGAGAATATTTAAATGGGAAAGGGAGAGTTACGACTGAAATTATTCAAAAACTTTCTTTTTCCGCAAAGGGGTACACGATATTCGATTTTTTGAACGTCCTTGGCAAAGGCGACAAAAAGAAATCGGTTGAAATTCTTTACAACCTTTTAGACAACGGCTCGGATATGGTTTACGTTAACGTGATGGTTTCAAAATTCATTCAAACGTTGGCAAAAGCGTTGGAAATTGCGCCTAAGATTCCCGAACCTAAAATTGCATCTAAGAAAATAGGCGTTTCGGAGTATTATTACAAAAATTGCCTTAACGCAAAATATCTGTTGAATGAAAATCGGATTAAAAACGCTGCCCGTGCCCTTCTTGAAGCCGAATTGAACATTAAAACAAAGAATATGGACGGAAAGACTATCGGGTTACTGCTCGTCTCCGATATTTTAAGTTAAATTTACCGCTTCTTTTAATTTCTCCTAATTAGCCGGTACAAGTTTAAATTTGGTGGCAGAAAAAATTTAGCTTGTATTTTCCTCTCGAGCGTTTTGTCACGATTTTTTGCTTCCCCGAAAAGAACCTTCCAAAAATCGCGCCACGGGTTGAAACCCGTGACTAATGAAATATCTCCCGCCAAGAAAAGGCAATCTAAGTTAAAGCCATCCAACAATGTATTCATTTATTTATCCATGCAATCATCCATTTATGCAAGGATTTCGATTTTGTAGGAATAAACTTGAACCTCTTCGGTGTTCTTTTTTAAAACTAAACTCCAATCCTAGCAACATTTAACGTCTTCGCGGTTCTCTTAAACATCTTTGTTTTCCCACTCCATCCTTTCACTACCTTCTCTTTGGAAAGGGTGGATAGATTTTAAAAATGTTTGCCCCATGATGTGTCGAACTTTTGTAGAAAAAATAAATTTGAAATAATTTTTAGATGCCTAAGGTATCGGAATTGTTAGTTAAAAATAATACTTCAGACCAAAAAAATGTTCATTGAACATTAAAATTTTACACTTTCCGTTTTCAACTCACAGGTCATCAGATCTAACGTCTCGAGTCTTACGTCTTACGAAAAACATTTCTTGTTTCTTGTTTTTTCTTTCTGCTCTTTTATTTTTTGTCACTGATTTTAAACCTGTACCAATTAGCTATTAGACAAATCTATTTTTATTTTTGTGGAAACAATTTATTTTACATTTTGGTATAAGAGCCATTGGAAAAAAGATTAAACGAATTAACGGACGAAGAGTTAATAAAAGAGTTTCAGGACAATAATACTCTTCAAGCCTTTGAAATATTGGTGAAGCGCTTCAAGGACCCCTTGATGAACTTTGTTTTCCGGTTCGTGGGGAACAAAGACGTTGCGGCGGATATTGTTCAAGACACAATGATTAAATTTTACTTGAACAAAGATTCCTATAAATCGTTTGCTAAATTTTCCACTTGGATTTACACAATTGCTGGAAACTTGGCTAAGAACGAATTGAAACGCAGGAAGCGTCGTACTATTTATTCGTTGAACCGTGACAACGGTGACGAGAAGCCTTTGCAAGTGGAAGATAAAACTTTCGTAGCACCGGATAGAGCTACGGACAATAGCATTAAAAACGAGTTTGTTCAAAAAGCTTTGATGAAAGTTAAAGAAGTTTACAGAGAAGTGGTTATTTTAAGAGATGTTCAAGGATTTTCCTATGAGGAAATTTCCGAGATTACAGGTTTGACCATTGGAACCGTCAAATCGCGGATAAATCGAGGTAGAGCACAATTACAAAAGTATTTAAAAAATATTTATTACGAGTAACATTATGGGACCTAAAAGTTACAATTCTTCTGATGAGAAATACAACAATGTAATTAAACTTCTCCAAGCTCTCCCTAAAGAGAAGGCACCGGGCAGTTTTGAGTTCAATTTGCTCACGCGCATTGAAAACAAAAATTTTGAGATGAAAACAGGAAAAAGGAAGAGTTTAATTATTTTACCTGCCTGGATTTACGCGCCAGTTGCGGCATTGGTTTTAAGCGCAATTGTATTTTTCATTGTTGTGGACATTAGCGATTTTAATTTACAACAGCCGTTAAACACAGAGCAATTACTCCCTCAGGAAAACAAAACCGTTGCTAAAACAAAGCCAAATGTTAAAGCGGTTCTCGTTCCTAATCCTCATTACAGAGTGATTGTGAACCAGAATGATGCTGTTGTAAGGGAAAAAGTTCCCATACCGATTAATCCGGCAAAGACAGTTAGCTTGGACAAATACATTGCGGGCGGTAAAACTTCCGCAAATAAGAATGGTAACGGAATGAACCGGCTGGTAAGCGAAGAATCGGGTTACTTTCAATTTGATGGTTTCATACCGATAGAAAGAGATTTTCAGGCTTTGGAAAAGTTACGTGCACGTATGGATTCCATTCAAAGAACGGGAAAAATAAAAGGCAATAATTCTTTCAATAAACATTGATAATTTTTTCAAAAGTGCTTATTTTTAAAGTCTGAAATTTTAAAGGAATTGTTAAGATGAAAAAAGGTATTCACCCAACATATCAAAGATGTGAAGTTACATGTGTTTGCGGAAATCATTTTGTGACACGTTCTACCGTTCCGCAGATTAAACTTGAGATTTGCTCGGAATGCCACCCGTTCTTTACCGGTAAGCAAAAGATAGTGGATTCAACCGGTCGTGTGGATAGATTTAATAAACGGTACGGCATCAAGAATTAATTTTTCAACGGGCTGTTAAAGCCCGTTTTTTTTGCCTCCTATTTTTATTTTATTGCTTCTACTAACTAAATCTTGCAATGAATTTCTTTAATTCTCCTCAATATTTATTGTGATATTTCTGTGTTCAAATTTTTGCCACCGATTTTAAACTTGCGATCTATGCTCTCAATCGGGGGTCGGGTAGCAAAGCGGGTTATGCACTACCACGTTGTTATTTAAAGCTTAATTTGAATAATCTGAAACAATATTTTTTATGTCTTCTTCCAACATTAAGATATCTTCGGTTGCGGTATTCCACACCACTTCGGTATCAACACCAAAATAATCATGAATCAATTTATCACGCATACCGGCCATGAAGTGCCATGAGATCCACGAATAATTCTCTTTGACTTCTTTGGGAATTTTCTTTGAAGCTTCACCGATAATCTTTAATGCTCTGATTACTGCATATTGGGTCTTTGTATCTTTTTGAAAGGTAGTGTCACGTCAATTATGTAATGTCGGATAAAGCCTTCTAAGCTTAATTCTAGCATCAGATGTAGTAAATTGCCAATTGATTTCTGAATTTTTGTTATTACGGTCATTTTGCCAGGATTCACATTCTTTTCTAATAGTAGAGATATTATC
>WFQV01000044.1 GCA_015486905.1 Melioribacteraceae bacterium
GAAACCGTACCGTTAAATTCAACTGCTTTTCTGCAAAGATCGGCGTAAAGCAATTTTGCTTTTTCTAACTCCGCTCCATCCTTGGGTAAAAAGTTCAAATGCAAATGCGAGTTACCGGCGTGTCCGTAAACAATAAAATCAATTCCCGATTCTTGCGCTAATTTAACCGAATAATAATAGTACTCTTTGAATTTGGAATCTTCTACCGCCGTATCTGTCCCGACCTTTCTGAGGTTTTTGGCTGAGATGTAATCCGCTACCTTTGCGGAAACAGAGTGGCGGAAATCCTTGAATTTTTCTCTGTCTTTCAAATCGACCGCGAACCAGGAGTTTTTTGTGCCGCCGTTAAATTTTTCAATCATCTCAAACCATTTGTCGGAAAGCGTTTCTTCGTTGTCCGTTGTTAATTCTTGCTCGAACCAGACAGCCGCTTGGGCGTTAACGGGAATTGAGGGATAAGATTCGTAAAGGAATTTTAATGCGCCTTCGTTGAAGAACTCCAACCCTCGTGCGTCAATGCCGTTATGAATTCTTTGTTTCCTATTGTTGTAGGAAACATCCCGCGCAAAGGCAATAAAATCAAGGGCATCCTTCTCTTTGCCGAAGAATACTACGGCGGACAAAATATTTTTCGGCAGGTCAATTAATTTTAATTTCAATTCCGTGATTACTCCCAATGTTCCCTCGGCACCGATGAACAAATCGATTGCGTCCATCCCTTTTCTAAGAAAATAGCCGGCGGCATTTTTGGTTGAAAGGGGAATGTAAATTTTTGGAATTGAAATCTTTTTGACATTCCCCTCGTCTGTTTTGAATTCCAAAACATTTCCCTTTGCGAAAATCTCTCCCCGCTTTATTGTGAGGGTTTCGCCATCCGGCAGCACCAAACTGATTTGCTTAATGTAATTTCTTGTGGGTCCATACTTAAAAGTCTTTGCGCCGGAAGCATTTGTTGCCGCATTTCCGCCGATGAACGAATCCCGCTCGGTGGGGTCGGGCGGATAGAAAAGTCCTTCCGTTTCCACGGTTGTTTGAACATCTCTCAGAAAGACGCCTGGCTGAACCGTAATGAGTTTTTCTTCCTTGTTCAGCGCGATTATTTTGTTCATCTTTTCCAGCGAGAGGACTACGCCCCCGTCGGGAACAGCGGAACCGGTTAACCCGGTGCGCGCACCGGAGACGGTCACCATCGTGCTGTTATTATTGGCTTTTGAGAGGATGTCTTTTACTTCGTCTTGATTTGACGGGAAATAAACGGCATCTGCCCTGCCTTGAAAATTCGAAGCGTCTTTGAAATAACTTTCAATCAGCGAAGCGTCTTTTTTAACAATCATCGTTTTTAATCAATTTAATCAATCGGCTTTCCGTGTTTTTTCATTATTTCCTGCCAAGTTACCAAATCCAGCACCTCGGATTCTTCGATGAGCATAATGGGAATGTCGTCTTCAATTCTGTATCGCCGCCGCGTTTGTTTGTCCGTGGAAACTAAAAAGTCGCCGTCCAACACAAGCTCGGCTTTTGACTCGGGGCAAACGAGAATATCGAGCAGTTCCTGATTAATCATTTTATTTCTCCTTGTTGTTTATTCTTTTACAAACTGTTTAATGTAATATTCCGGGTTTAATTTTTCTCCCGTGGCTTTTTCGATTAGTTCATCCCATCTGTAAAGCGAGCCGTAAGAGAAAAAGAGGTTTTTCAAATATTCGCCGGTATCCTTTGCTCCGTAAAAACTTGTGAATTTATTTTGTGTTTTTAAAACTTTATCTTTCAAATAAAAGTAAAGTTGCGAAGCAAGCAGCTCACCTAAAATGTAGTTCTGATAGTATGCGGGATAAAGGGCAATGTGAATTTTTGCCGACCAGTCGGGCTCGTTTCGACCTTCGGGGTAATTGAGCAATTGGTATTTTGAAACCAAATTTTTCCACAATGAATTTAAATCTCCGTCGGGATTTTCGTACATTGCTTTTTCAAAACGGAAAACGACTTGAACCCACCTTGAGAAAATAAGTTGTTCCGCTTGAAGGGATTTAAAAGCCTCGTCGTTGAGTTTTCCTTTTTGTTTAATATCGATGCCGGTTAAGTTTTCAATAAAGTCGGTTGAAGAAGCCATGCGTCCGAAAAGCATTGCTATTGCTTCCGTTGTAAATATGTGTGCCGGTTCGCGCAATGTCCATGGTAGTTTCCGTGATATGTATTTGTCGTACACTGCGTGACCGAACTCGTGTAGCATTGTGCTCATCCAACGGTGGTTCGGTTTAATGTTGCAAAGCACACGTACGTCACCCTCGCGGTCAATGTTCGTGCAGTAAGCATGCTGGTATTTCCCTTCGCGTTCGTACAAATCGCTGTTTTTCAGGATGTCCGAGATGTGGAGGTTAATGCTGTCGTAATATTTTTCCGTTAAGCGTTCAATGTTTTGGTCTTTGTAAAAGGAATCGAAATCAACTTTAAAAATCCTTGGTCCGCTTTGAAAAAATCTGTCGCCGTAATGCCACGGCATTAATTCGTTTACGTCAACATTAAACTTTTTCGAAAGATTCGAATCTATTTGGCTTTTTAATTTTTTAAAACGGGGCAAAGTTTCGGAGTCCAACTTGTTTAATAGTTCCGTGAGGAAATCGACGCTCAATTCGCTAAGCTGTAAACTCATTTCAAAGTAGTTTCTAAATCCAAGCTCTTGTGCCGCTTGATTTCTAAGTTTGGCTAATTTAATTACATCTTTAAAAACTTTTTTCCCAATTTGTTTACTTGCAAGCCAATACTTCTTTACTTCTTCGGAATCTTGGGAAGAATTCAGCACATCGTCAATTTCATTGTCGGTAATGTCCTTTCCCCCGAGAGATGCTCTAAAAGTAGAGTAGTCCTGCTCTAATTTGTTCGAAATTTGAACTATTTTTTCAAGAAGCTCTTGGCGGTACTGATGCTCGGCAAAAGAATTAAAAAGAAGAGTGAGGATTCTCTTTAATATTTGGTCTTCGAATGGTTTTGCTTCTTTAAGTTTTTTTAAGTATTTAAATTTTTCTTTGTCCGAATAATACTTTGTGATTTTTAGATTGAGCTCTTCGGCTTTGCGGTAATGTTCTTCTTTGCCCGTAACGCTTGCGTTGAAGTAAGCCCTGTTGTACTCCTCAAACAAAGGCGCAATTTCTTTCTCGTAATTTTCAGTAAAGTTTAAAAAATCTGTTTCGGTATTCATCTTTCACCTTATTCAAAAAGTTCTTCATCCCGCAGCAACAATAAGATGCTGTTCTGGGGAACGATTACCATTTTCTCCCCTTCTATCTCAATTTCTACGCTGTCCCTTTTTAAGTAAAGTGCGTAATCACCTTCCTGCGCTTGAAGCGGAATGTATTTTGTCTCTTCTTTCTGCTTCCAAGGTTCCTCGTCGGCTGTTGGGTTTGCAATCGGGTAGCCGGGTCCTACCTTAATTACGTACCCTGCGTGGACGGTTTCTTTCTCGCGCACGTTCGGCGGCAGGTAAAGACCGCTGGAGGTTTTCTTCATATTTTCTTCAGGCTCAATTAAAACTCTGTCGCCCACAACAATCATTTTGTCCGGGTCAATCATCACAACCTCGCTGAAATTGTTTTTACAAATTAAATCTTAAGTTAAAAAAACAATTCCTTAAAATTCAAGCAGTACAACAGATAAAAACAAAATAAGTTTCATGTGTTTATTTTTTAGCCGCTAATTACACGAATTTAGTCTTAAGTCTCAAGCCCGACGCCACGCGTTAAAAAATTAGCAGGTGAATAATTAGTAACGATTCCCAATCTCAACCTCAATCTTAACCTCAATCTTAATTTCAATATCCAAACAAAAAATATCAGAACGACCATGCAACCATGCATTCATCCAATCATGCAATCAATTTTATCGTCTCGCATTATTCATTACCAAATTAATTCAACATTCATAATTCATAATTAATAATCATTTC
>WFQV01000045.1 GCA_015486905.1 Melioribacteraceae bacterium
ATATAATAACAAATGAGAATAAAACAAAAATGAGAAAAGGAGCGGAGAGATGAATGGATGATAGATAATTATGAATTAAGAATGATGAATGAAAAGCCGGATGAAGGATGATTGTATGGATGAATGAATGGATGCTCTGTATTGGTTCGTAGTTCGTAGTTCTTGGTTCTTAGTTGTGGGGTTTCCGAGAAATTACCATGCGTTTTTTGCGCATTACTTTGTGTTCTTTGTGTGCTTTGTGTGAGAAAATATTACTTTTTTTCGAAGATTGTTTTCAGTTTGCGCGAAAAACCAATCCGCGCTACAAATCTTAGTCAATTCATTCGTGCATTCGTGGCTTTTCCGGAATCTGGTTACTTACGACTTAAGACTCGTTACTTAAGACTTGCTACTCGTCACGATTATTACTCTTTTTATTCTCCGTGAAAATCCTGCAACAATCCGTGTCATCCGTGTTCTATTGAATTGTGAATTGTGAATCGTTCGAAGGTTCAGAGGTACAAAGGTACAGAGGCCAAAAGGCGAAAAGTCTAAGAGGCAAAAAGGTTAAAAGACGACAAATTAATTATAAATTATGAATGTTGAATTATGAATGAAATAATCCGTGAAAATCCGTAAAATCCGTGTCATCCGTGTTCTATTGAATGGTGAATTGTGAATGAAAAGCCGAGAGAAGGATGGTTGGATAGATGGATGATTGGATGACAGAGAATAGTGAACAGAAACCTTTTAATTTTTAATTGTAAAAAGGTGCAAAGTTTCAGGGGGACAAAATAAACTCTTCAATATTACTCGGATAAATGCCCTTTTTTAATTTAACCTGATATGACCCTAAAAATGTTTTTGAGAATTTCACTTTTTTTAATGGATTAAACTTAAATTCAAAAGCGGCAAATTCTTTTCCCTTGCCAGCTTCAAGATTTTCTTCAATGTAATCTATCTCCTGCTGTTGAGTTGTTCGCCAAAAATATTTTTCAACATTTAACTGTCGATAAGCTAAATATTTTACGCGTTCACTTACGCAAAAATTTTCCCATAAATGGCCGACATCATTTCGTGAGTTTATGCCGGTAAAATTATTTATTACGGCATTTCTTATTCCATTATCGTAAAAATAATATTTTTTCCCCTTCTTTATTTCATTTCTAACGTTTCGTTTTAAAGCCGGAAGTTTAAATACAATAAATGCTTTTTCCAATAAATTAATGTATTTTTCAACCGTAGCACGGTCGGCGCCAACCAGTTGCCCGATTTCAATTGTTGATACCTCAGAGCCCACCTGCAATGATAAGGCTTTTGTAATTTTTTCCAGCAATTCGGGACGAGAAACAGTCCCCAACATAAACAAATCCCGGTACAAGTAACTGCCGCTGAGCAAGCGGAGCAAATCTCTTTCTTCGCCCGGAGTTGTTACCACTTCAGGGTAATATCCGTAAATAAGCCGTTTTTCGAGATGTCTCTTCTCTTCCAATAACGAAGTATGTTTTACCATTTCGGCAAATGTTAATGGGAAAAGATTAAACTCATAGGCTCTGCCGGTCAAAGGCTCTTTTGTCGCTCTCGATAACTGAAAAGATGAAGAGCCGGACGCAATTACCCGCACACTCTTAATTCTGTCAACAATTATTTTTATTGCAATACCTATTTCGGGAATCCGCTGAGCCTCATCAATAAAGAGTATTTTACCCCCGCCGATAAGATTTTTTAATTTTACAACATTCGGCTTTTCAAATAACTCCCGCACATCCGAATCGTCGCCATTTAAGATTGTGATTTCGGAGCTTTTAATTCCCGGAGGCTCTTCTTTGAGTTCCGCTAAAATTGTTTCCACCAACGTAGTTTTACCCACTTGACGAGGTCCGTAAATTATTATTGCTTTATTTTTAAACAATTTATTTTTAACGGTACCTTTTATTTCACGCGGAATTAAATTAGCTTTCATTGATTTTTCAATTATTTTATTATTTCACATTCAAATATAATATTCAAAGAATTAGTTCGCAAATTATTATGGTTTTATGTGGGGGTGAGTGAAGGGGCGGAGGTGAAGGTTTAGATTAAGGTTAAGAGGGTAAAATAATTATGAATTATGAATAAAAGGCGAAAAGATTCAAAGGTTAAAAGATTAATAGGCTAAGGAACTAAGAGACGGAGAGATAAATTGGATTGGTAACTTTAAAAAATTACTTTTGACTTTTTACTTTTGACTTTTGACTTTTTAATTTAATATTCCGCGTTCTATTGTAAATCCTGCGTCCTATAAATCGTCAATCGTTAGAGGCAAGAAGTAAGACGTAAGAAGCTTGGTACTTATCAATCGTAATTTATTCGTTCTTAGTTCTTTGTGCATAGTTTTTGGTTGAATAAAATTCGTGCATTCGTGGCTTTTCCGGAATCTGGTTACTTACTACTTAAGACTTTTTAAGTTCATTACTGCTTTTGTTTTCCGTGAAAATCCTGCAACAATC
>WFQV01000046.1 GCA_015486905.1 Melioribacteraceae bacterium
CGTCACTTAAGAATTTTCATCCGTGTTCCATTGTCCAATCTGCGATAATCATAATATATCATGAAAATCTGCGTCCCATTCCCTCCGTGAAAATCCCGCATCAATCCGTGTCATCCGTGTTCTATTAAATCAGCGTCCTATCACTCGTCAATCGTAGTTCGATTGTGCTTAGTTCTTGGTTGAATAAAATTCGCGCATTCGCGGCTTTTCCGGAGGCTGGTTATTTAAAACTGACTTTGCGCTCTTTGCGTGGAAAAATATATTTTTTTGCAGACATTCTTAGTTGAATAAAATTTGTATATTAGTGACTGTTTCGGAGCCGAGTAACTTACTACTTAAGACTTGTCACTTAAGACTTTTCATCCGTGTTTAATTGCCCAATCTGCGCGACAAGCGCACTCAGACAACAGGCAACATTCAACAATGCACAATTTTCCGCATTACTCCTCGTCAACCGTTTTCAGAACATTTCACTTACTTCTTTGCATCTATTTCCTTAAGCAGTTCGTCCACAGCGGCTTTGAGTTGCGTGTCCTTTCCCTTTGCTTTGTCATCGGGATTATTGTAAACAATTATTTGCGGAACGGCCGGTCCGTATTCCATATTCTTGTCGGTTGCTTTTACGTACCAAGCTCTGAAAGGCATTCTAACAAAAGAACCGTCAATTAGTCCACGTCCGTCGGTTGTAATAACCGCACCGAAAGTCGGCTCGCCAACAAGTTTTCCAATTCCCAAGGTTTTGTAAGCGTGGGAAAATATTTCCGCATTGGAGTAACTATTCGAATTACACATAGCAATGGAAGGTTTTGTCCAAGGTGAGTAAGGAAGCCTTTCGCCGTAAGGGTAATATTCTCTGAACTTCAAATGTTCTTTTAGGGATTTCGCCGCACCGCGGGGAATAGTGTAAGCATGCTGACGAACGTCGAGAACGGTCATTAAATAGTCCGTAGTCCACCCGCCACCGTTGAATCTTACGTCAATCACAATTCCTTCCTTACCGTAACCGCTTGCAGTTAGCTCCCTTTCAAATCTTTCAAAGCTTGTCCAATTCATTCCTTGAATGTGAATATAGCCCAAACGTCCGTGTGAGTATTTGTCGGTTAAACGTTTTCGCTCGTTTACCCATTCGTTGTAAAGTTGATTGCGCAGGCTTCCTACCGGGCGGATTACAATTTCACGCACTTTACCGTTTTTACTTTTAACGTTTAAAATTATCTTTTCGTTCACTTTGTTGATTAAATATTTGTAGAAATTTGTTTGCAGTTGGAATTTGTTTCCGTCGATTGCAGTAATTACGTCGCCTTTGTAAAGTTTGCTGAAATCCTTATCCGCGGGCGATTCGGGGATTACTCTCATTACTTTCAAGCCTTCCGCGGTCGGTTTGAACTCCGCACCGAGCAAGCCGAAGGTTTCTTTCTGTGTCTCTTCCCTGTCCGAGCCGTAAAGTCCCATGTGGCTTGCATCCAATTGACCGAGCATTTCATTGAATAAATCTCTGAAGTCCCTATCGGTTGAAGCCATTAAGCAAAGGGGTTCGTATTTCTCTTTAAGTTTTTCCCAGTTTCTACCGTGGAAATTAGGGTCGTAAAATCCGGCGTTCAAAGCTCGCCAAGCTTCTTCAAAAACCTGCTTCTTCTCGGCTTTGAAGTTAACGTCCATCTTAGCCGTGAACGGTACGCTTTCGACTTTGGATGTTTTCAGATTAACTTTGGCCAACCTGCCTCCGGATTTGAAGAAATACAGATATTTGCCATTGGGTCCCTTAATTACCGCAGCAGGATTTTGTCCGCCGGAAGTTAAGGCTTTCATTTTACTGCCGTCCCATTTAATGCTGTAAAGGTCTCTGCCCTTGCTCGGCGGGTGGACAGCTGTAAAGTAAAACGTATTGCCGTCGTCGGAAATTTCAAGATTTCCTTCATCGCCCGGTAATGAAGTTACCTGCACCAAACGTTCGTAAATTTTGTCAAAGTCTATTTTAACCGGTTTGACTTTTTTCGATTTTTTCTTGGATTCCTTTTTTGCGTTACCGCTTGAGTTTTCATCTTCGAATTCTTCCCAATCGGCTTTTGTCCTTTCCCAATCCTTTTTGTTCAACCAAACGAACCAAACGTCATCGTCGTTGTTGTTCCTTTGAGAAATAAACCCGAGTTTCGAACCGTCTTTGCTCCACACGGGCGAATAATCACCTTTGGGATGCATGCTTACATTCACTGGCTTGCGGCTGTTATCCGCCGGTTGGATGTAAACCTCACTGTTAAAATCCAAATCGTCCAAAGCATAGGCAAGCCACTTGGAATCGGGGCTCCAGGAAATGCCGGAGGGAGTGGCCCAGCCGTTTAGTAAAATCTTTCCGCCTTCGAGAGTACCGTCATTATTGACATTTGAGACGATTAGTTCGCCTCTGCCCCGTAAATACGCCACTTTCTTTCTGTCGGGCGAAACAACAATGTCCGATTCGTCTTCGGGCGTGTCGGTTAATCTGATTATTTCTCTCTTTAAAGTTCTAAAAAGATTACTTTCCTTCGGGTCGGAAGATTTAAGCATGTAAATGTCAAATTCTCCGCTGCGGTCGGAAATGAAAATCAATGTGGAATCGCTTAACCATTGAGGGTTAAAATCTCTGTTGGGGCTCTCGGTAAGATTAACGGATTTGCTTTTACCTTTCTTATTTTCTTTAACGAAAACTTCACCTCTAACGGTAAATGCAATTAATTTTCCGTTCGGGGAAACGGCGTAATCGGTAGCCTTACTTGTGTACTCTTTGTGAACAATCGGATCAAGCCTGTAATCCGCACCAATATGAATATTTACTTTTTTTGCTTTCCCCTCTGGCAACTTCAATAAGTAAATATCGGAATGTTTTTCAAATGCAATAACTTTGCCGTTGCGGCTTACGTTAAAATAGCGAATTCCTTCACCGGAAAAATTAGTAACTGCTTGAGGCTTGGAGACAATTTCCGCTTTTGCGTTAATTTTAATTTTAAAAATATTGTACCTGCCGTTACGCGAACTTAGAAAGAAAATTGTGTTGTTATTCCCCCACTGCGGATAAATATCGTTGCCTTTGTAAGAAGTAAGTTTTGTGTATTTGTCTTTTGCAATATCGTAAAGCCAAATATCTTTATTAGCAGGTCCGTGGTAGGCTTCGCGGGAAATTCTGCATGCACCGCGAACGAATGCAATGAATTTACCGTCGGGGGATTTCGTTGCCATGTACCCGACTGCATCAAGAAGCCGGTAAGGCGTTCCGACCTTGGAGTTTACCGTGTAAATTTCTTTGTCCCACTCCACTTGGCGGAATTCTCTCGCGGTTGAAAAAATCAGCGAGCCGTCATTTGCCCAGTCTGTTAAAATATCCGCCGAGGAATGGTAAGTCATTCTTTTTGCAGGTCCGCCTTCGGCAGGAATAATGAAAACATCGTCGTTCCCGAACCTCTTGCCGCTGAATGCAATTTTGCTTCCGTCGGGACTAAATCTCGGAGCGTATTCATAACCCGAGTGAACCGTTCTGCGTACCGCTTCTCCACCGCCGGCGCTTACTGTCCAAATATCTCCCTGGTAAGAAAAAGCAATTTGCGTACCGTCATTATTTAATGCCGGATAGCGCAACAACTTTCCCTGAGCGTTAATTTGAAAAGAGAAGAAAATCAAAAAAGTAAAAAGTGCTGAAAAAAACCATTTCATTTTAGCCTCGCATTTTTTAAAAATAATTGTTCTAATATAATTAAGACGCTAAGTGAATTCAAAAGTTGGGGCTGTTTCCTGCAATTCGGAAAATATTTTTAATGACAATTCCAAAATCTTGGCGTATGATTAGATTCAAGGAAATGCGCTAATTCATGAACGACAACATAATCTATAACAAACATCGGAGCTTTAATTAATTTCCAATTAAAATTTATGTTTTCTTTTGGAGTGCAAGAACCCCAACGATACTTTAGTTCGGAACTACTAACTTTGTTATATCTAACTCTAAGATTTGCCGCATGTTTTTCTTCGCGCGGTAAAATTTTTTCCAAAGCTTTTTTTATACCATTCAACAAAAACAGAACTCGCTCACTCCGGCAAAAGAACCACTTCGGTGAAATTTCCCCTTCCGGTATCGGCAAGATTTTGTTTCATTTCCAACCGTTTAACCGTCCAGCCTTGTTTCTCATACTGTTATGGAAACGGTTCTTCAACATGGTTTTTTTCATCAATTTTGATGTGCTGTGGTGTTTTGTTCTTATATGACTTAGCGCGGCAAAGCCGGCAACCAATTTCACAATTTTAATCATTACGAAAAGTTTAAAATATTTTGACAAAAAAAGGAAGATTTGATTGAGGATAATATTCATCCTTAATCCTTTTACAGGATGAAAGTGAAATGTGGCTAAAGCCGAATAATATTGTTTCCATTTCTATCCCGTTGACTGAAGTCAACGGCAATATTAAGTAAAATTAACGTCAAAGTTGAATGAAGTTAAAGTTAGAGTTGACTAAAGTTAAAGGCAATGCCGACAAACTCAACATTCCATTATTCCAATATTCCAATATTCCAACACTCTTTTTACCATTCACAATTCAACATTCAATCATTCAACCATTCAATCATCCAATCATCCATCCATCCCTATTGCGGCAAAGCCGGCAACCAATTTCACAATTTTAATCATTACGAAAAGTTTAAAATATTTTGACAAAAAAAATGAAGATTTGATTGAGGATAATATTCATCCTTAATACTTTTCCAGGATGAAAGTGAAATGTGGATAGAGCCGAATAATATTGTTTCCATTTCTATCCCGTTGACTGAAGTCAACGGCAATATTGAGTAAAATTAACGTCAAAGTTGAATGAAGTTAAAGTTAGAGTTGACTAAAGTTAACCGCAATGCCGACAAATCCAACATTCCATTATTCCAATATTCCAATATTCCAACACTCTTTTTACCATTCACAATTCAACATTCAATCATTCAACCATTCAATCATCCATCCATCCATCCCTATCGCGGCAAAGCCAGCAACTAATTTCACAATTTTAATCATTACGAAAAGTTTAAAATATTTTGACAAAAAAAGGAAGATTTGATTGAGGGTACTATTCAGCCAACCCTACATTCATCATTCATAATTAATATCGTTCTCTTGAGTCTATTAAAC
>WFQV01000047.1 GCA_015486905.1 Melioribacteraceae bacterium
ATTTCAAACGGGGTTGTTACAAATATTTTTTTCGAATCTTTCGACCACACAATTTCACCGACCGAATATTTCCAATCCTCGGTAATATTTCTCAGTGTACCGTTTTGCCTGTCGTAAATTATTAAATCGCTTTTGTCCGATTCGAATCCCGGGTGTTTCATCGAGCGGAAAGCAATGTATTTGCCGTTCGGCGAATAGACTGGCTCGTTATCGTTCCCCTTGCTAACCGAAATTTTCTTAATACCCTGAACACCGTTACTTTTAACGTTCTCAACGTTTACGGTGTAAACTTCATTGTTTGTACTTATTGCAATTACTTTATCGGGATTGTTCACGAAAGCAATTTCCTTGCCGTCCGGTGAAAATGTAAAATCGTGTGCGCTCCCCAAGTCAATGGGCGGAGTGTCCGAAGGGTTGTGAAGTGTAACATCCGAAATTTTCTTAGAAGACAAATCGTAGAGGAACAAGTGGCTTCTCTTGTAAAGATGCCATCTGTTCCAGTGCCTGAACATCAAACTTTTAATCAGCACGCCGCTGTTCTTTTTGTTTTTTAATGAATCATCTTTCTCTTTGTCGCATTTTACCGTAGCGCATTGAGGATAAACCTCCGAGGTAAAAAGTATTTTGGAATTGTCCGGTGAAAGGGTGTAATCGTCAATTCCCGGATAGAACTTGGTGATTTGCTTATTGTTACCTCCGTTTAAATCGCAAGTCCAAATTTGTCCCTTCTTAAGGTAAAAAATTCTCTTCCCGTCTTTTGAAAACTTAGGTTCAATTTCGGAAGCGGGTGAATTTTTCACTACTCTCAAATTCGTCCCGTCTGAGTTAATCAAGTAAATATCGGCATCCCCTTTATTCTTTTCAATGCTGTATTTCGAAGCGTCGAAAACAATCATTTCGCCGTTTGGTGAAACGTCGAACGAGTTTATTCTCTTCATTGCCCAAAGGTCTTCAATCGTCATTGCTTTCTTCGATTGAGCGATAATGCCTGCACTAAATGCAAACAATAATAAAACAAGCAAGTTTAATTTGAACTTCATTTGTAACCTCTAATTTATTTGATTACTAATTTTTCATCGTACAGAAGATGTTCGTAAGTTTCGCGTGGACGAGCAACGTAAAATTTTTCACCATTGACTAACAATTCCGCAGGGCGCCGCCGACCGTTGTAATTGGAAGCCATCACCATTCCGTAAGCGCCCGCACTCATTACGGCAAGCAGTGCGCCGTTTTCAACTATTGGCATTTCCCTTTGCTTTGCGATGTAATCGCCGCTTTCGCAAACGGGGCCAACCACATCGGCAATGTGGGTGCCAGCATCGCCAATAATAACGGGCTGAACGTAGTGATATGCTTTGTAAAGGCTCGGGCGTAAAAGGTCATTCATTGCGGCATCCACAACTACGAAATGCTTCTTGCCGTTACTTTTGTTGTAAAGTACTTTTGTAATCAGCGCGCCGCCGTTAGCGGTTAAAAATCTCCCCGGTTCAAACATTATTTGGCAGTTCAACTTCTTAAGCGTAGGGATAAGCGCCTTTGCCAATTCCTTGGGAGTAAAAGGTTCTTCGTCTTTGTAACGTATTCCCATTCCCCCGCCGATATCGAAATGTTCCAACTCTATTCCTTCGGCTTTTAATTTGAAGAAATCCTCAGCTAATTTGTCAACCGCTTCAACGTAAGGCGAAACACTCGTAATTTGTGAGCCGATGTGCATATCTATGCCGGTTAGACGAATGTCTTTCATTTTACTTGCTTCCTTGAATGCATCGAAAGCATCTGCAGAGTTTATTCCGAATTTGTTTTCGGAAAGTCCGGTAGAGATGTAAGGATGCGTTTCGGCATCGACGTCCGGGTTTACTCTTATTGCAAGAGGTGCAACTTTACCCAACTTGCCGGCTATCTCGTTAATTAAAAGCACCTCGTCAAAACTCTCGGCTTTAATCAGCATTAAGTTCTCTTTCAAACCGAGCTGAATTTCCTCGGCTGTTTTGCCTACTCCGGTTAAAATCATCTCCTGCGGGTTTCCACCGGCTTTGACCGCACGGTAAAATTCGCCGGCGGAGTTAACATCCAAACCGGCACCGAGATTGTGAAATATCTTAATTACATTAATATTAAAATTGCTTTTAACCGCGAAAAAAATCTTGTGTTCTATTTCAGAAAAAGCATTATTAAATTCTTTAAATCTCTCTTCGAAAAAATGCCGGCTGTAAACGTAAAGCGGTGTACCGTATTTTTCGGCAAGGTAATCAAGTCCGACACCCTCGCAATATAGTTTATTCTCTTTGTAGTAAAAGCTGTCGTTCTCGAATCTGTCCATAC
>WFQV01000048.1 GCA_015486905.1 Melioribacteraceae bacterium
GAACTACATCCCTTTTCCACGCAGAGAGCGCAGAGAATTTTCGCAAAGTACATATCGGGGCAAGCCGCGATTATGAATTATGAATTATGAATGATGAATTATGAATTAAAAACTTTACAGCAAAAATTTTTTGACAAAAAAAGGATTTGATCGGGGATACTATTCATGCAGCCATCCATTAAACCAACCATGCAAGGTTTTCGATTTTGCAAGAATCAACTTAAACCCCTTCATTATACCTCTTCCCATTTTCAATATTCAACTAATAATAAGACTAACGTCACGTCTAACGTCTTACCTCTTGCTTGTCACGACGTAGTCAAGCGAAGCGCAGACGAAGGCGGGCGTCTCGCGTTTAACTATTTCTTATTTCTTGTTTCTTATTTCTTATTTTATCATTTTTTACCACTGATTTTAAATCTGTACCGGCTTTAGCCCCAATTGTTACGATTTAAAATTTAATGTGGTAATTAATTTATATAATAATTATTTTTACACTAATGATGTAAATTATTGAGGGAAAAATGAATAAAAAAATATTGTTACTTTTTTTTACAATACTGATAGATGTTATTTCTGCTCAAACTTTATCATTCAAAGATTCGGTCAAAGTAATAAAATCCAGCGGGAAATATTATTGGGGTATAGCTTCCTCAAAAAATGTGACGGAGGCAGAGCAAAATGCCCTTTCGGACCTTATCTCGCAAATAGCAGTTAATGTAACTTCATCTTTCGAGCAAAACATATCCGGGAAAAATGAGGATTTCAATGAATCTGTAAATAAAGTTTTAAAAACATATTCCACAGCTTCCCTCAGAGATCCATATATTGTAAGGGATTTTTACAATGGCAAAATTTATGTTCTTAGTTACATCGAGAAAACTAAGATTAAAGAAAGTTTTGAAAAGAGAAAGAAACTCTGTTATGATCTCTATCAAAATGCAATTGGATTTGAGGGCGATGATAATTTCAGCGATGCTTTAAAAAATTACTATTACTCAATTATCCTTATGAACTCGCTTCCTGATCAGAATATTGAGATTTCCGGAACAAACTTAAAAACTGAAGTTCCGAAAAGAATAAATAATATTCTTAAAGGAGTAAAATTTAAACTCATAAGTTCAAGGGAAAAAAGTCCCAAAGAAAAAATTTTGAATTTTGCAGTATCCGTTAACGGCAAACCTGCAAATAACCTTCAATTTTCATTTTGGGCTGGTAATAATTCCATTGACGCTTGTGCTAAAGATGGCACAGCGGAATTTAGTTTACTCGGCGCATCGGTTACTTTTCCGGCTTTAACAATCAGCATCAAATATGAATATTACAATACGAGAAATCAAGTAAAAGATGTCGCAGAGCTGTGGAATTTGGTTAAAAAACCCGAATTTGAAAATTCTTTTAAAGTTAATTTGAATAACGAAGAAACCCCACAAATTTATTCTAATAAAACGGGGAGGGAAGGAAAAATATTCAATACAAAGGATACGGTAAAACCTCCCACTTATGTAAAACAAAATAATGGTTCTCTCATAAGTAAAATTAAATCCGGTAAAATTAAACTTTCACTAAATTATAAATATAAATGTAATGTCAAGCGGGAAATAAATAAAAATGCTTTACTTTTCCTTGAGCTTTTGAATAAAAATGATATTAGCGGTTTAAATAGTTTATTGGGTAACGACACTTTCTTAAAAAATAAAGTGATGAATATTATTAAATATAATAAAATACAACTTTTAAACGATTCTATTCATGCAGACTTAAACACCACCGTTAACGGATATGAAATTAGAAAAATTAATGTTTTAAACAAATATAAATCATTAAGAAAGCAGTCCAAAGAGTATTTGGTTATTGATTTTGATAAAAAAGGAAACTTGTACGACGTTAACTTTGGCATTATGGACCACCTTTACAAAGAATTTGTAGAAGAGGCAAAATACGGGAATGACTGGGGTAACAGGCAAATAATTATTAAATTTATGGAAAAATACAGAACTGCCTATCTATCTAGGGATTTGAACGTATTGGGTAAAATATTTGCTGATAATGCCTTGATTATTGTAGGAAGGGTACTAAAAGAACTTAATATAAAAGATTTTGTAAAATATAAGTATGAACCTTCTGAATCACAACCTACTTTTGAACAAATTCGGTATTCAAAAAAGGAATATCTGAAAAGACAAAAAAGAATATTCCAAACGCGCAAAGAAATTTTTCTTGATTTTTCAAAATTTAACATTTTGCGCAAGAACAACACTAAAGGAGTTTATGGAATTAGCTTAAGGCAAAATTACGAGTCAACCGGTTATAGTGATGAAGGATATCTTTTTTTGCTGATAGATTTCAACAAAGTTAATCCCCAAATATATGTTCGTTCCTGGCAGCCTCAGGAATGGGACTCTACTTCTTTAATCGGATTATCTAATTTTAAGATAAATAATTAAAAGTTTAATAGGCTAGAGGCTGTCCCAAATTTTGTATGAATGAGTCCACTAAAGAAAGGGCTAAAAACCGTTGAAACGGTTACAATGTACAATAAGTATTATATTAACCCCCGACTTAAGTCGGGGGTTAGCAATAACTTAGATACATCAGTAACCGCTTCAGCGGTTTATAAATTTTTGAATTTGCGTAATAATCACCTTTTTTAAGTGGGCTCATGAATGGAACAATCCTTCGGAAGCGTAGTTGAGTGTAGCAAAAATATCTTGCTGCAATTTTTAACTTTGAATAACTTTTAATCGGATGTCCCAGTGAACAAAAGAAGTAAGCCCCGCCTCGGCAGGGCTTTGTTGTTTTAAATATTCTAAAGATTAGTCAAAAAGTAATTTGTAATCTTGTTGTAAAGATGTACTGCATCGGGACCGTAAACGCCGTGCTGATGTCCTACATAAGGGAAATAATCGAGCGGAATGTTCAAATCCGCGGCTTTCTTTGCAAACATTAAAGTATGTTGCCAAACAACCGTAACGTCCGAAGTACCGTGAACGAGCAGCAGTTTTTTGCCTTTTAAGTTCTGTACGTAGTTCAGCAGGCATGCTTCCTTGTATCCTTCGGGGTTAGTTTGTGGCGTGTCCATGTAACGCTCTGTGTACATTACCTCATAGTATCGCCAATCTATTACCGCTCCGCCTGCCACTCCAACTTTGAAGACGTTAGTTCGGGTCATTAAGGAAGTGGTCATGAAACCGCCGAAACTCCAGCCGAAAACCCCGAAACGTGTGGAATCTACATAGGGAAGAGATTTCAGATATTTTACACCTTTAAGCTGGTCTTTTATTTCAACCGTTCCCAAATGCCGGAAAGTAACCTGTTCGAAAGCGAGACCTCTGTTTGTCGAACCGCGGTTATCCACCGTGAAAACGATGTAACCCTTTTCCGCCATTTTTTGGAACCAGAAAGCGTAGCGTCCCATCTGCCACCTGTTCGTAATTAATTGTACACCCGGACCGCCGTAAACGTAAACTATCACGGGGTATTTCTTTGTCGAGTCGAAATTAACAGGGTAAACCATACGGCAGTAAAGATCGGTTTTGCCGTCTGCGGCTTTGATTGTGAAAATTTTAACTTTACCTAATTTGTAGTCTTTAATCGGATTTTCAGATTTGTGAATTACCTTTACTTTGTGACCGTCGGCTGTGTAAACCGAAGTAATTCCCGGGATGCTTAAACTGTTGAAACGGTCAATGAAATATTTCCCGCCCTTGCTAAGAATAACTCCGTGTACGCCGTGTCCTTCTGTTAATTTCTTAATTTTTCCGTTCTTGAGATTTACTTTGTATAGGTGCCTTTCAATAGGACTTTCCTTTGTGGAAGTAATAAAAATGTTTTCGCCTTTTTTGTCGAAGCCTAACAAATTCAGTACAACCCACTTGCCTTTCGTTACTTGACGAATCAATTTGCCATTAGTGTTGTAAAGGTAAAGGTGGTCCCAGCCGTCTCTTTGCGAACGCCAGAGGAATTCGTTAGGGTGATTCGGCACGAAAGTCAACGGATGTTCCGGGTGAACGTATTTTTTGTCCGTTTCCTCAAATAGAGTATCAACCGGGGCGCCTGTAGCAATGTTGTATTTAATCAAATGTAAATCATTTTGGTCGCGGTTCAGAATTGCAACGTAAATGTGCTTTTCCGATGGTTCCCATGTAACGCATGTAAGATAATGATCTTTCGGTTTGCCCGTCTTAAGGAAAACTTTTTTCCCCGTTGCTATGTTGTAAATGCCGAGCGTTACCTGCTGGCTGGTCATTCCTGCCATCGGGTATTTTACGGGTTTACATTTTGCGGGTCTAACTGAATAATCAACCACAGGGTAATCGGTAACCATTGTTTCGTCCTTGCGGTAAAAAGCAATGTAATTTCCCTTTGGCGACCAGAAGATTCCTTTATTAATTCCGAACTCAACACGATGAACGGTGTGCCCGTTTACGATGCCCGGGTTTTTGTCGTTGGTTATTGCAATTATTTTTCCGTTTGCCGATAGAAAGAGGTTATTTTTAATTGTAAAAGCCACGGATTTTTTGTCCGGTCCAATTTGAATATTTTCGGCACCTTTTGAAATTTTACTTACTTCATTTAAGGACTTACTTTTCGTAGAGTACTCTAATAGTAGAGTATCTTTCCAAAACTGAAAATGATTTTTATTAATCCAGGAAATTCGCGGAAAGCGTTTAAGTGCCGTTAAATTAAGAGCACTCATCTTTGAATTTAATTCTTCAAGATTCAAAAGTTTTTCTGTTTTCGGCGAATTCACAAAACCTTTAATTAACGAAAACTCTTTCCCTTTATTCTTAACGAAAGCATAGGCATCACTGTTCGGAACCCAATTTAATTGTTTTAAGTAAGAAGGAGCCAGTGAATAATAAGAATTGAAGATGATGTCTTGAGTGGTAATATCTTTTTTCTGAGCAAAATTTGTTGAATATAAAAATGAAATTAAAAGGAGAATCAGCACGGATTTGAATTTCATAATTTCACCTCGTCGAAATTGATTAAATAAGTATTTACAAAAATAAGTAATTTAAAACTATCTCAATAAACCGCAATTAATAATGTTGAATTATGAATTATGAATTATGAATGTCGATTTTTAGGTACAAGTTTAAAATCGGTGGCAAAATTTAGAAGAAAGGAAAATATCACAATAAGCAATTATGAAAAACAAAGAAATTCACTGGGAGATTTGGTTAGAGAAAGCAATAAAATTTTACTCTTTAAAGTC
>WFQV01000049.1 GCA_015486905.1 Melioribacteraceae bacterium
TTCCCGTTTAATTTTTCATTCGTAATATTTTCCATTGAATATTCTTTAAATTTTCCAAAGATTTCTTTGGAGTTAATCGAATTGACTAAAAAAGCTGTTCTGGAAGCATAAATCTTTGCAATTTCCAAATTGTAACTTATTCCGATAAGGTGAGATCGTAATTTTGCAATACCTTCGTAGAGTTCGGTCGTTTTCTCATTTGAAATTGCCCTTCTCAATTGCATTTGCGTAATTAAAAAAGCAGTATCGTTGATATCTTCTATAACTTCCTCAACAGAAAAAGATTTTTCACGGTAACCGGATTCAATAGTAACAAAACTCTTGAATGCTTCTTCAATTTCATTAATATCTTCGGACAATGGAAATAATGAACCAATATCGAACAGTTGTTTTTGAATCTGCATCGATTTGCCCGCACCAAAAGGTATTCCAATTGTGCCAGGCGCGAATGCATTTAGTTTGTCGCCGATTAGAGAATCCACACTTGGCACAATACATTCAATATTTTTATCTACGGCAATAAATTTATTTTTTAATATTTTACTAATGGTTTTCGGATAATGATTTTCTTGAAACAAAACATCCAAAAGAATATATGAATTATGCTGTGGGTTAATAACCGAGTCGAAGAATAATTTATAATGCTTCTTGGGAATTTTTGAGTCCCTCCGGAAATCTTCTTGCCAGGATTTAAAAACAGATTCTTTAATGATTTGAAACAATATTTCTTCAATGCTCTCTTTGTTTTCATTCGTAGTAATATCAATATCGATTGATAATCTGCGGGGATTTTCTAGCAGCAAGAGTAAAGAAGTGCCACCCTTAAAAACAAAATCCAAATCTTTCAATATAAGTAGGGACAATAATTCGAAAGCGTAGATGGTTTTTTCCACTATTGTCGGGTCCGCCTGAGGATTATCCTCCCTAACTTTATCAATCCATTCCCTTGTAAAACACTCTTTCTTAAGCATAATTACCTCAATGTTATATTTTATCTAAAAGTAACATTAGTGTATTTAGCTATAAGATTTTGAAATTCTTCTCTATTTTTTCGTCTTTGTGCATAGTCAAGCAAATTAGACAAATTAATTAAATAGCTATTCAAACTATTCTTAAAGATTTTTTCGTATTCCGAACGATCAATCAAGCTCAGCCTTTTACTTTCCATAAATAAATCGACGAGTATTTTCTCAATACTGGCAATATTTTTTTCGGCTCGACCTCTTTCAATCCGCGTACGCAATATGATTGAATTTACTAAAAGGGGATTTTTTCCAAGATCATTCTTAGAAGGATTTAAATAAACTTTGAAATCGTTATTCGTTAGAAAATCTCTTAAATATATTAAAGAGTCCATTTCCGAATAAATGAAAGTATAAAACTGATTTTGTGTATGATGGAATAAGGGAGCCAACATTTTTGTTGACCAGAGCGAAAATTCCAGCAGCGGATATTTTGATTTAATTAGGTCGATTAAATTCCGGTGTTCATCATAATTTATCGTGAATTGTTTCTTGTTTGTTGTATAATAACCGCGACCGGCGGAAAAAAGAATTTCTTTCTGTTTTAGCTCTCGTAAATATTTTTGTACGGTTTCGCGGGAATAGTTATAGCCGAGTCCTTTAATAAAAGAATTTATCTGCCTTAAAGACACATATCTTCGGGATGTGACAAAGTCCTTTAATTTTTTATATGCTTCTGTTTTTACACCTATATGTTTTTTATTTGTCATCTAAATTTAAGTAATACCACTTTAATTTATAATTTTTCGTTTTTCACAACTCTCCGTTAAACTCATTTAATAATAATGAGTTAAATAAATTTTCTGCTTCCCGCAAACTTTGTTCGTATTTCTTCTTTTAATTTTTTCAAATGCATCTTTTAATCTCGTTATTATTCAAATAAAAACTTTACGAATCGAAATATACTTTTTATTTTTTAACGTGCTGTCCATTGTTTTCCAAAAGATTTTCTCTCGACATTAATTTAGAGTTTCATTGCATCGAATGCTTCATTTGTAAACTTAAAATACAAACAATGAATTAAATTGTAAATAAAACTAATAAGTTATTTTTATTTTTGATGAATGTTTGTTTGTTAAATCTTAATTAAATTAATTTTATTACAATCCCTCAATTGTTATTTTTGCAACAATGGAAAATGAAACTGTAAATACAAAAGCCGGATACGTAACAATCATTGGCCGTCCCAATGTGGGTAAATCGACATTGATGAATGTACTACTCGGCGAAAAACTTTCGATTACCACTTACAAACCGCAAACTACGAGAAAGCGCGTGCTTGGAATATTAGACGGTAAAAATTACCAAATAATATTTCTTGACACTCCGGGCATTTTAAATCCTTCCTATCTTCTTCAGAAAAAAATGCTTGAGTATGTTTTTAAATCGGTGAACGACGCCGACGTTCTAATCTCGATTTTCGATATTAGCACCGACCCGACCGGCAAGCTGACATTTGGCAACAAAGATGCTTCCAAACTTTTGGAAAAGTTCAGAGGTCCTAAAATTGCAGTAATAAATAAAGTTGACTTGGCTGACGAAGGAAAAGTAAACGCAATGATTTCCTTGCTCATGGATAAAAATATTTTTAGCGAAATCATTCCTCTTTCCGCAACGGAAGGCTACAACGTAAATAAGTTGCTGGACGTCTTAGTAGAATTGCTTCCGCGGCATCCGAAATATTTTCCGGAAGACCAAATTTCCGACGAGCCTGAAAGATTTTTTGTTTCCGAAATAATCCGCGAGAAAATTTTTGAGCAGTACAAAGATGAACTTCCTTACAGCTCGGAAGTTTTAATTGAGGATTTCAAAGAGAGGGAACGCGGGAAGGATTACGTCTCTGCAGCGATTGTCGTTGAGCGGGATTCACAAAAGCCTATTATTATTGGGCGAAACGGTGAAGCAATTAAAAGATTAGGCAGAACCGCCCGTGAGGCAATCGAACAATTTTTACACCGACCCGTCTATTTGGAACTGCGGGTAAAAGTAAGAAAAGACTGGCGGCAGAATCCTACAATGCTTAAAAATTTCGGTTACATTCAAAGAAATGAGTAACGGGACATTTAGAAAATTTAAGGGTGAATTTTTCCTTTTAATTGTAACTCTTTTCTGGGGAGGAACGTTCACATTAGTTAAAGACGCCTTGCCCGATATTTCCTCGATGCTTTTCATTGCACTCCGTTTTTCAATTGCCCTTTTGTTGGTCTTGATTTTTAAATGGAAGTCAATAATTAAAAATTTTGACAAAGACATTTTACCCCCGTTTTTATTGGGCGTTTTGCTTTTTATTGCTTTTGCCACACAAACCGTAGGACTTAAATTCACGCTTGCGACGAAATCGGGATTTATTACGGGCACATCGGTGGTTTTAATTCCGATAATTCAAACAGCTCTCGAGAGGAGAGTCCCGGGCAAAGCCTCCGTTTTGGGAATTCTACTTGTTTTCATTGGATTGTTGTTCCTTGCCACACAGGGGAACACTTTAACTGTATTTTTAAATCATTTGGGAAGGGATTTTAACATCGGTGATTTTCTTACTTTGTTCTGTGCTGTTTCCTATGCTTTTTACGTGGTTTATTTGGATATCCTTTCAAAGAAATATTCTTTTTGGTATTTGCTCTTTATGCAGTTCGCCGTAATGACTTTATTAAGTTACTTCGCCGCTTTAATTTTTGCAGGAATTAAATTGGAGACTTTCCACATTTCTTTTACAAATAATCTAATCCTTTCGCTTGTGTATGTTTCAATTTTTGCGACGTTCATTTCGACGGCACTGCAAACTAAATACCAAAAATTGGTTACTCCCACAAAAGCAGGAATTATTTTTTCATTGGAGCCTGTCTTTGCTGCTGTTATTGCTTACTTTGCTTTGAACGAAAAAATCGGTAATTTTGGTTACGTCGGTTCCGTGTTGATTTTCTTAGGCTTAATAATCAGCGAAACATTTGAAGGAATAGTAAATGGGAAAAAGTAATGATATTTTGAGAGCCGAGATTATTGTTAACGGATTAGTCCAAGGTGTGGGCTTTCGTTACTACGTTCTTCGGAATGCACAACAACTTGGCGTTAAAGGTTACGTGAAGAATTTGTTTACAGGCGAAGTCCTGACCGTTGCCGAAGGGGAAAGGTACGAATTGGAAGAGCTGATTAAGCTAATAAAAATAGGACCCATTTATGCAGACGTGCGTAATGCCAAAGTGGAGTGGACTGATGCAACGGGTGAATTTAAAAATTTTGAGGTGAGATTTTGAAAGAAGAATTTAGAATCGGTTTCGGCTACGATGTACACCGTTTTGCCGAAGGAAGAAAATTTATTTTAGGAGGAGTGGAAATTCCTTCGGAGAAAGGGCTATTGGGGCATTCGGATGCCGATGCTCTTTTGCATGCAATAACGGATGCACTCCTGGGCGCTTTGGCTCTTGGCGACATTGGTAAATATTTCCCCGACACTGATGAAGAAAATAAGAACAGGCCGAGTAATGAATTTCTTAAATTTGCTTACGAACTCGTAAAAGAGCACGGCTACGTCCTATCTAATTTGGACGCTACGATTGTAACGGAAAGGCCGAAACTTTTAACCTATATTGAGAAAATCCGTAATAGAATTGCCGAAATAATCGGGGTTTCGAAGGAGCAAATATCCGTCAAAGCAACTACATCGGAAAGGATGGGTTTTGTCGGAGAAGAAAAAGGGTTAAAAGTTTTCGCTGTTGCTCTTCTTAAA
>WFQV01000050.1 GCA_015486905.1 Melioribacteraceae bacterium
ACATAACATATTATTACCGAATTTAAAAAGTGTTCTATTGTCGGGGTCTTTGCTCCTTCTCCGTTATTCAAAGGTTTTCCGTTGTTCATTAAATTCCATGTTGCGCCGTTGTCCGTACTCATTTCGTACCACACTTTGCCCATACTCTCGTAAACCAAATGTAAATAGCCGTCTAATGTTCTCACTATCTTTCGTTGGCTGTTGTTGACAAAGGCGGTTGGGGTATTCGATAATTGCGTGCCTTTCATCACTGCTTTTACTGTTGTGCCGGCGTCGTTAAACACCACGGCGGTTGAATCTGAATTCTCGCGTTGGAATGTAGCACTTCCCACCGGGCTTGCTTCCCAATTTTGGAAATAGAATTTGTGGTTTCTTCCGTTTATGTTTATCGTCTGCGTGCTTTCGGCTTTGACGGAGTAGTAGGATTTGTTAGGTGCAATCTCTTGATGAAGGAAGACGCCTTGATGTTCGCCGGAGGTTGTTATTTGATGAGGCGAAGAATAAGAATGCCAGATTGCATCAGCGCCGCGGTTGCGCATATTATTTCCATAAAGCGGGTCGGGGTAATCAATCAACCAAGGATCTTTGAATGAGATTAAGCCATTTGAAGCATCATAATTTGTCATTTCAAAGAATTTTGTATTGTTATATTTGAATAGGTTGGTTTTAATTTTGCAATAATTTCATTAGTCTCCGACGTAATTTCAAATTCTCTGAAATTTGTAACATTATTGTCAACATTCCAACGATTATACTTTTCACTCGGATTTCTAATGGTATCTTGAATGCCTTTTATTATTTTGGTTTCCCATATTTGAGTTGGAAGAGTCGCCGGCGTATTTTTTTGAACAAATGAATTATTTTCCCAGACCCATATATGCCTCTTATCTAAAGGCAATTCTCTTCCGTCTTCTCTTAATTGATTGACGGTAATATTTTTTTCATAATCAATCAGAGAAGTATATATCTCAAAGCCGCTTTGATGGTCGTCAACCCAAACGGGGAAAGCTTTGTTGTTGTTAGATGCGACTCCAATATAATCTCCCATAAATTGACCGCGGCTCGAATTACTTAACGGTTTAGGCCTAAATGAAATATTTGAAACATCATAATTATGAAAAACATTACCGCCGTCATTTGAATAGGCAATTGAAACCGTACTCAAAGTATTATTCTGCGGATCAATACTTCTATCATAATAAACAATAGTTATTTTATGGCTTTCCGACACGCTGATACTCGGAAACCATTGGTCGGTGTTTGTCTCGTCGTTATTTACTCTTATAGGAGAACTCCAATTATTATCGCCGTATGTATATTTAACCATAAAAACGTCGGAACCTCTGTTGGAATTTTTAGATTGATAGACGACATAAATAGCACCATTTAAAGGGTCTACGGCAATAGATGGATTTGTATCTACTCTGATTCCGGCATTATTCAGTACGTAGTGATTTCCTTGCATAGTCCCTATTTGCTCAACAGAAGCAATTTTAACATATTGCGTGAATGTTTGCCCTCCATCTGTGGATTTTAAAAATCCAATGCCGGTGCATTTGGGGTAGCCTATACCGAAAACGGCATAAATCTCGCCATTGTTCCCAATCGCCGCATATGGGCTCATTAGGCTGGAACTGCTATTTTTAGCTATC
This sequence comes from Melioribacteraceae bacterium, assembly GCA_015486905.1. GTDB lineage: Bacteria > Bacteroidota > Ignavibacteria > Ignavibacteriales > Melioribacteraceae > WFQV01. The sequence goes on from WFQV01000050.1 coordinate 1,653, forward strand.
TTTTTCTTGGCGGAAAAATTATCCGAACTTGAAAAGTAAATCGTGTATGGAATACTGCGGTTATAAACCCAAAAAACGTATTTTTTATTTAAATACGGACTATTCGCATTATTATCTATGGCTAAAAACGGTTTGTCGATGTCGTAAATATCAGGGGCGGATAATTGCGTTCTTGTTTGCCAAGAAAGTCCGTTGTTTGTCGATTTTTCAATAAAAATTGCCGCCTTGGCGCCACTTCCTGACCAAGGTCTTAAATAACATAAATAAACATTTCCATTGGCGTCATAAGCGACCGTAGGGTCGTGATTACTCTCAGAATGTATTTGCTCGGAACCATTCCAAGTATATCCTCCGTCGTTAGAATAAAAATACCCTACTCTGCTTCCTTTTTTGGAATTTAATTTCATAGTGCCGACGAATAATTGTTGGGGATTGTTCGGATTAACGGCAATTTGAACTTCCGCTTTCTCGTTTGTGCTGTTGCTAATTTGAACTTTGCTTCCTATGCTTTGCGATAAAATGATTTTTGATAAAAAAAGATTATCGCAAAAAACATTACATCCACCTTTTTCATTGTGCTTCCTCCTATTGTTGTTTTGAATTATTTATTTAGGTTGTTAAAAACGTTCTTTAATCAATTTCTTCTCCCAATATAGACTACTCCTTTTGCATTCCTTTCCCCAACGCCTACAACCAAATCGCCTTTGACCGACAAAGAATAAAATAAAGCCACATTACCAGTTTTATATACTTTCCAACTTACACCGTTGTAATGAGCCAAAAATCCAAAATCTCCTCCCACAAATAAATCGTTTATATCATTTCCTCTTATTTTTTCGGTATATGTTGTATTTTCAAACTGTATTTGCCTTTCCCAATTTATCCCGATCCTTTTATATATACCGTCTCCGCAAGCAAACATTTGACGTTCGGTTTTATACCATATTGAATTTATTCTTAATCCGCTCGGCCAAAAAATTGTTTGTTTGTAGCTGTTGCGAAACAACAAAATCTTTCCGTTGCCGGATGTAGCTATATTTGTTACGGTGCACGCGACTATTTCTTCTCCGTTTACCTTAATACCGTAAATATCTTGTATATCAACTTCCGTTCCGCTCTCTATCTTCTCCCAACTGCTCCCGTCGTAATGTGCTATGTTGCCATTATTGCCTACTACATAAAAATCCGAGCTTGACGTGCCCCACATCGCATTAACTCTCCATCCGTCTCCATTTGGCTCTAACGGGAAATTATTTGTATGTGCTGAATATCGACTACCATCCCATTGAATTGTTCCATCAAACCATACGTCGTTTTCGTTAAAGGCGTACACCGTATAATATGGATTCCCATATCCACTACCTATCCTCTTCAACTCCCATTCTTGTCCGTCCCAATGCACTGCGTTGTAAGGATGGTAATGTCCCAAACTGTCAAAATCGTCTTCGGTGTGTATTTCCCCCACAGCCCAAATATCGTTTTCGTTTATTATTGCCACATCATAAAGTACGCTGCTGCCGTTTACTTCGCCGAATGTGTAGGTTTGCCAGGTAAAATCGTTGCTTGTGGTGTCCATTGTGGTTAAGATTATAGTTTGGCTTTTTATTACCGTTTCTTGAGACAGCGCTATTTCCGCACGGTATTTGTAAGTACGGTCGGGCAACAGTCCGTCGTCGTAGATTACCGTGTCCTGTGTGGTAAGTGTAATTGTTTTCTTTAATGAATTGTTTAAGTAAAGATTAACTTTTACCGGTAGGTTAAAATTTTTTGCCTTGGCTTTAAGCCATGCTTCCGTACAGCTTACGTCTTCTTCCGCAAGCGTTAAAGCGTACCCGTCTCTTGGTTCGGTTGTATTACAAGAAAACAAGGACAAGGCAAAAGGCAAAAGTAAAAAGG
>WFQV01000051.1 GCA_015486905.1 Melioribacteraceae bacterium
GCTAATGGTTTAGGTGCTTCAGATATTGTGAGCCCGAGTTCTTTTAATCTTTCTTCAATCATCATTCCTCCAAATTTTTGTTAGTTTAAAATAATGAAAAAAATATTATTAACTACCCTTTGAAAAAATCTTACCTGAAACTTTTTAGACAAAATTATTAGTCTGTCAAACAAGTATTCGTCAATCGCTGCTCTAAATTCATTTCGAAAGCAAAGGTAATTCAAAGGCTGTCGCTGTGAAATAGGCTCATCACACATCATTCATTACTCGTAACTAAGTGATTTGTCATTTGCCCCGCCGTTGGCAGGGCGTCATTCATTGTGGTGGAAAAGTTTGGAGAGTAAAAATTATCTGAAGGCTGGTAACTGAACGCTGGTAACTTAAGACTTGTTACAAGACTAAAAACCTCAACCCGGAAAACTGTCTTTATCTTCTTGGCGGAAATTCTTTGCGTTCTCTGCGTGAAACAAAGTGGATTATTGTACAACTTATTAGTCGTGGCAGTGAACGGCTTTAATGAACAATTAACTATTAAATTATAATCCCTTTCTGTTAAATATTTTCTTTACTTCCCTTTTGTTTTGCGGTTGAATAAATATTATCTAATTTTGTGGTACCAAATAAATAGGAGAAAGGTAAAATGAGTAATATTCAAAAAGATGCGGTGATGAACGCACTAAAAACAGTGATCGCACCGAATGTTAAAAAAGATTTGGTTTCCGCCAATATGATAAAAGATATTACAATAGACGGTTCAAACATAAAAATCTTAATAGAATCATCAACCCCCGTTGCATGGGTAAAGGAAGAAATTACCAAAAATGCAACAGAGGCGATAAAAAGACAAATCCCCGAAGCAAGCGATATTAAAATCGACTTCGAGGTAAATATTTCAAAGCACGTCGATCCTGCAAAAGATAAAATGTTGCCGGGCGTCAAAAATACTATTGCCGTGGCAAGCGGCAAAGGCGGCGTAGGTAAAAGCACAATAGCCGTTAACCTTGCTCTTTCCTTGGCAATGGACGGAGCGAAAGTAGGGTTGCTTGACGCAGACGTTTACGGACCCAGCATACCGATGATGCTCGGTGTTCGCGAACAACCGTTAGTAAAAGAAATTGACGGCAAACAAAGAATAATTCCCTTGGAAAATTACGGTATTAAGTTAATGTCAATCGGATTTTTGGTTGACGAGAATACACCCGTGATTTGGAGGGGACCAATGGCAACAGGAGCGTTAAAACAGTTTATGTCCGATGTTGAGTGGGGCGAAATAGACTATTTGTTCTACGATTTGCCTCCCGGAACAGGAGATATTCAACTTACATTAGCACAAACAATACCATTAACGGGTTCGGTAATTGTCACAACACCGCAGGATGTTTCATTGCTTGATGCCCGCAAAGGCTTAAAAATGTTCGAAAAAGTGAACGTGCCAATATTGGGATTGATTGAAAACCTAAGCTACTTCATCGCTCCCGATACCGGAAAGAAATACAACCTATTTGGAAGCGGCGGCGGAGTTAAATTGGCTAAAGAACTTAACACCGAATTCTTAGGCGGAATCCCAATTAACCCGATAATCGTTGAAGGCGGAGATACAGGTAAACCTTTAGTTGCAGTTTATCCCGATGCCGAAGAATCAAAAATCTACAGAGAGATTGCACGTAAATTAGCAGCTGAAATTAATGAACGTAACCTCAAACAAAAATCGTCCAAAATAGAAATCTCTCTTTAATTTAAAAAGCTCCGTGGAATTATTCCGCGGGGCTTTAACTTAGCTAAGGCTAATTATGAACAAATTAACGACAGAAAACGTCGAAAAGGTTCTTCAAATAATTCGTCCGTTCCTCGAAGCTGACGGCGGAAGTGTCGAGCTCGTAGAGATAACACCGGAGAACATAGTTAAAGTAAGGCTTACAGGTTCTTGTGCTGATTGCCCAATGTCGATAATCACACTTAGAGCAGGAATAGAAAGAGCCTTAGTAAAAGAAATGCCACAAATTCGAAGAGTAGAAGCAGTAGAAGAATAAAACTAAAAGGGAATTAAAATGAGAAAAAAAGTCGTTGCCGGAAATTGGAAGATGAACAAAAATCTTAGTGAAGCTATTCAATTGGTTTCGGATTTGAGAAACGGACTCGATTCATTCGAACCTAACTGCGATGTAATTGTCTGTCCCCCTTTTACAAATCTTGAATCGGTGAACACAATCATTAAAGATTCCAAAATTCATCTTGGTGCACAGAATTTTTATTTTAAAGATTCCGGTGCGTTCACCGGTGAAATTTCCGCCGATATGCTCCTCTCCGTTGGCGTAGAATACGTAATAGTAGGACACTCGGAAAGAAGAGCAATATTCAAAGAAGATGATAGTGTAATAAATCTAAAACTCAAACAAGCCTTCACTAAAGGTTTGAAACCGATTCTTTGCGTTGGAGAGACACTTGAACAACGTGAAGGCGGAATTACAAAAGAAGTAATTAAAAATCAAATTACCGCTGCACTGAAGGAAATTCCTGCCGAAAATATTGCCAATATGATTCTTGCCTACGAGCCAATTTGGGCAATAGGAACCGGAAAGACCGCTACACCCGAGCAAGCCGAGGAAGTTCATAAGTTTATTCGTGATTTAATTTCAGAGCTTTACAACTCAAACGTTGCGGAAAATCTTACGATTCAATACGGCGGAAGTGTCAAACCGGCTAATGCCGAATCTTTACTTTCCCAACCGGATATTGACGGTGCTCTCGTCGGCGGGGCATGCCTCCAAGCAGATTCTTTTATTGAAATAATTAAGTCGGCGTAGATTTGGAAAGTTTTACTTTACACCCTTTCCCTCGAGGGACAAGGGGGTTATTTTTAAAAAGTAAAGTGAACCAAAAATTTTTAAAAGATTTATTAAAGTGTAATCGAGTGATATTCTTTCTTTAATTTTACCTCTACTGCGCGAGGTAACTTAATAAAAGAAAAACATTCTCTGGGGTAAAGATAATCTTCACCGCTTTCATCAATGATTCTTATGTAGCCCTCTTCTTCAGCGCTATTGACTACGGGATAAATTTTCCACCTTTCCAAAGAAGCAGGAAAATCTTTATTTTCTATGCAAATTGCAAATCGTTCCATTTTTTATCCTAAAAAATTATTCGCCAAATTATTATTAAAACTATATTTTTAACAAAATTAAAATAATGCAATCATAAAAGCAAGAGCGATTAGCGTCTAGCTTCTTGCGTCTAACGAAAAACATTTCTGGTTTCTTCTTTCTGATTTCTTATTTTTTGCCACCAATTTTTAGGTACAAGTTTAAATTTGTTGGCAAAAAAAATTAGCTTGTCTTTTCCTCTTGAGCGGTTTGTTACTATTTTTTGTTTTCCTTATTTTTCCCAACCCACCCTTTCCCTCCCTTCCCGAAGGGAGGGCTAATTCTTGGTGCGTTTTGAGAACCTCGCCCGGCAGAATGCGGGGAAAGGGTGAATAGATTTGAAAAATGACCGACCTCAAAGGGGGTCGACGGTTTTTAGAAAAAAATTTGGAAAACGAAAACGATGCCGAAGGTATCGAACTGAAGATTTCAATCCTTTTAGTGAGCTGGTTGAGTAGGCAAGTTGCTTGTCTCCAACAAAATTATTTCATTAACCAACAGCTTCATCTGTTGGAAGACTGAGTAAAGGGAAAAATCTGTAACCTGTTTACAGGCTTTAAGGTAGCATACTTTTACAGGGTAGGAAAACCAGTGAACTGGTTTTGGTTGTATGAGATTTATTGTCTTTCTCCCCACGGATGAATCCGTGGGTTAACGCGAAAGTTTTGTAATCACTAAGTCCACAAATGTGGGAGAAGACAAACAATCCAACCATCCAATCATCCAACAATCCAATCATCCAACAATCCAAACATCCTTAGCGCGGCAAAGCCGGCAACCAATTTCCAAATTTTAATTATTACATAAAGTTTAAAATATTTTGAAAAAAAAAACTAAGATTTGATTGAGGATACTATTCATCCAACCAAGCAAGATTTTCGATTTTTCAAGAACCAGTTTAAATCCCTTCAGTAAGCCTCTTTCCATTTTCAGCATTCAACTAATAATGAAACTAACGTCTAGCGTTTAACTATTTCTTCTTTCTTGTTTTCTTTATTTTTTGCCACCGATTTTAAACCGGTACAAGTTTAAATTTGGTGGCAATATTTTTCTCTATTAGAATGGTATTGACACACGCATAATTGAACTGCTTTCGCAGTTCTTCTTTTAAGCGTTGTTCTTTTCTGCGGGTTTCGCCCGCAGTTATTGAAATTGAAGCGCTTCGCGCTTCTTTGTACTATATATCTA
>WFQV01000052.1 GCA_015486905.1 Melioribacteraceae bacterium
ATTCCAAATTCCCGCTGCAAAAATGTTTAATGAAATAATCTTCCTTGTAATGATTGCGCAGGGAATCGTTCCAAACGTGTGGGAGGCTGGTGTAAGAAGGAATCCCGGAAGTGTGGTTAAGCAATTCTCTGATTGTAACTTTATTTCCGGTTTCTTTACGGTAGTCTTTTAAATAATCGGTTAGTTTACCGTCAAGTTTTATTTTTCCTTCTTCCACAAGCTGCATTATTAAAGTGGCGGTAAATTGCTTTGTCATTGAGCCTATGCGGAACTTAACGTCGGGGGTGTTGGGGATGTCCCATTCGTAATTAGCGAATCCGTAGCCTTTCTTTAAAATTACTTTCCCGCCTTTTTCAATTAAAGCGGTTCCGTTAAAGTAACCGTATTCATTGTATTTCGAGAGTAGGTTGTCAACCTCGGTTTTTAAGTCCTGTGCATTGACTTTGAGCGTAAAAAAGCCCAAGCTAAAAATTAAAACAGCTAAGATTGTTTTTGATTTCATTTTTACTCCGGATTTAATTTATTTAGACGAATTGTTTTCTTAAGGGTTACAATATTGTCTTTTGATGTTTTAACCTTGAGAATTGTACCGCAATAGGGACAAAGTAAAATATTGGCACTGAAAGCCGTTGCGAAATAATAGATGGAAATTACTTTGTGCAAACGCTCTTTGCAACTCGGACAGATAAAATTTTCCCTTTCTATTTTTACCATTTTACTCATACAAATAAATTACACACAAAATAAAATTTTATTCAAGTTTGGAAAATGAAATTATTATTTTTTCAACTTCCTTAGCATTCCGCCAGGTGTATCCCGCGATTTGCTGGATGTATTCCTAATTCTGAGGGAACTCAATTACCGACATGAGCTTTTGGGACAATCCCGATATTTCATTAGGCAAATGTTTTAATCAGTGGGCGGGGTAAACAGAAACAAATTGATTGGTCTTGCCACGATTTTTGTTTGTCACACACTTGGGTTGAAACCCAGGGAAAAAGAGATGTTGTACCGCCGAGGTTAGTAATAATTCTCATAAAAAATATTGTTTCTTTGAATAGCCTCAAGGAATAATTCTTATTGCACTTCCTATTTGAATCTACATCTATTTTATAATGTACAAATAATTTATTAGATTTTCAGAGTCTTGAGTCATAAATGTTAAGAAATTTCTCCCCGCTGCTAAGTTGTGCCTTGCATGTCCTTTTACTTGAACTTGACTAATAACAGCTCCTTTGGAAGTAAGGACATACAAAGTTGATCTATTATTTTCGGAATTGTCTGTTAACAAATATACGTTTGAGTTAGCATCACAAATTATCGATCTTGGGTGAGACTCCGGTTTAAAACTCCAGTTTATTTCCCCTTTGTAATTAAAAGAGATTAGATAACCGTCATCCACATAAATATTACCGTTGTAATCAATCGCTGAATTAGCACTTATAGTGGAGCCGTAAACGGAGTCGTTTTTGAAAATTAATTTATCATTGGAATCAATGCAGTAAAATCCGTGATAATCTAATTTCGTAGAAGGAATGAAATATATTTTGTCGTTGCTATCAACCAGAGGAAGATTCCCAAAATAACCGTAAGAAATCGTTTCCCAATTTATCATTCCTGATAATGACGAAATTGAGATTAGATTTCCTTCTTGTCCCTTTACTATTATATTATCCTCGTGAGACAAAAAAGCAATTCCTCCGTTACTTGAAATATCCGGATTATCAACGGCTTGAGACCACATAATTCCTCCGCTTAGATTTACTGCGAAAACGGTTTTATCTCTCCCCACAGCGTAAACAATACCTCCCTCTTCAATTGTAAATTGTCCGAATACTTTTTTTCCTATATTCTTTTTGAAAACCAATTCACCCTTGGGCGAAAATCTGTACATATTTCCGTTTCTGTCAAAGAGAAGGATAAGCCCGATTTGAAGGACCATTGGCGGACTCGTGATGTGGTCTCCTTCCGGAATTTGCAAAGGGTATTTCCATTGTAATTCACCTTTAAAAGAATAGGAAAAAAAATAGTCGCTTACTGAGTCGGGATAAGTAGTGTAAGCAAAATAAATTGATGAGTCCCCGATAACCAAGGCACTGAAAGATTTATTTGAAAAAGTGGTGGTAGGTATATTAATCTTTTTGTAAACCTTAAGTTCCGTAGGCAATTTAAATTTACTTCTATTGCTGTTTTGCGGGTCTTTATTTGCCATTGGCCACGGGCTATCCGCCAAACTGGACCAAGGAATATCTTCTTGGTATCCCGGCGGCTTTTGCTCTGGCTGTTGAGGTTCGGTGTTTTGCTTGCAGCCGTAGAAAAACAAGGTTAACAAAAAAACAATTGAAATAAATTTTTGCATATTGACCCTTTTTAATT
>WFQV01000053.1 GCA_015486905.1 Melioribacteraceae bacterium
ATATTTTGGAGAAATTGTTATGAGCGAACTTCTTAAAATGATTGACGAAACACTCGAGGTTATCAGAGAAAAAACGGAAGATGAATATCCTATAGGAATTATTTTGGGAACAGGCCTCGGCGGGCTGGTAAATGAAATTAAAGTGGAACACGAAATAGACTATGCCGACTTGCCCCACTTCCCTCTTTCAACCGTAGAATCGCACCACGGGAAATTAATCTTCGGAGAAATAGGCAGCAAGAAAGTAGTTGCAATGCAGGGTCGTTTCCACTATTACGAAGGTTACTCAATGAAACAAATCACCTATCCCGTACGTGTGATGAAATTTCTGGGTGTTAAAACTTTACTTGTCTCAAATGCTTGCGGCGGTATGAACCCCTTATTCCGTAAGGGCGACATAATGTTAATAGTTGACCACATTAATTTACTCGGCGACAATCCCTTAATAGGTCCGAACGAAGACGAACTCGGTCCGCGTTTCCCGGATATGAGCGAGCCTTACAGCAAGGAATTAATTGAACTTGCCGAAGAAATAGCTTTGGAAAATAAAATTAAAATTCAGAAAGGGGTTTACGTTGCCGTTCCCGGTCCCAATCTTGAAACGAAAGCCGAGTATAGATTTCTACGCAGCACAGGCGCCGACGTAGTGGGGATGTCCACAATTCCGGAAAATATTGTTGCAAACCACATGGGAATGAAAGTCTTGGGATTCAGCATTGTAACCGACGAATGTTTCCCCGAAGCATTAAAACCCGTAAACGTTGAGGAAATAATTGCAACGGCAATGAGCGCCGAACCGAAAATGACTCTGCTAATGAAAGAGGTAATTACGAGACTGTGAAAGAAGTAAAATTTAAATATCTCCTTGCGCTTTTTTTGTTGGCGCTAATTATGTTCTTTTCGGATTTTTTAAGCACCGATTTGTTTCAGCATGCTTTGTCAAATTTTGCCGTTTGGTTTGTGCTTTCAATTTTTGCCTTTGCCTGCGGTTGGGCTATTACGAAAATAATTGGCTGGCACAAAGGCAGCCGAATGGTCTTTGCCGTTATTGTTGCAACCTCATTTATTACTTTGATTTTCATTACTTACTTTAACCGCTATTTCCAAACAAACGGAACACTTAGCGAGAACTTAATTCTTTTCTTCTTAAGAAATGTCGTTCTTGGCTTGATGGGAATATTCGGAATGGCGGTTGCCGAACTGTTTAATTTGCAGCGGGAATTAAAAGCTCTGACAGCAAGTAACGACAAAGATGACGAGAGCATAAAATCGGCAAAGAAGGAAGCCGAGATTATTGTTTCAAAAGCAAAATTAGACGCCGAGAAAATTATTTTTGACGCTGAGAAAAAAGTCGATAAAATTTTCGAACAGAAAAATAAAATTGAAACGGAACTTAAAGAGTTTATTAAAATTGAAAAAGAATTAATTAACAAATATGACAAGGATGAAATTTAACAATGTTCAATAAAACCGAGATTACGTATGTTTAAAGAGTACAAAGGAAAATTTAACTACCCGGAAATTGAGAAAGAAATTTTAAAATTTTGGAAAGAAAATAAAATTTTTGAAAAGAGCGTAGAAACACGTGACGTAAATAAAACATTTACTTTTTACGAAGGTCCGCCTACGGCAAACGGGAAGCCCGGCATTCACCACGTAATGGCCCGCACATTAAAAGATTTGGTCTGCCGCTACAAAACGTTAAAAGGCTACCGCGTAAACCGTAAAGCCGGGTGGGACACTCACGGATTGCCTGTGGAAATTGAGGTCGAGAAAACTCTCGGTATTAAAAACAAAAGCGAAATTCCCGAATTCGGAATTGCCAAATATAACAAAGCCTGCCGCGATTCGGTATTTACTTATCTCGACGTTTGGGAAAAGATGACCGAAAGAATGGGCTATTGGATTGACCTCGACGACGCTTACATCACTTGCGACAACAACTACGTAGAATCTGTCTGGTGGGCGTTAAAAACATTATTTGACAAAGGGTTGATTTACAAAGATTACAAAATTGTTCCCCAATGTCCCCGCTCGGAAACAGTCCTTTCCTCCCACGAACTTGCACTCGGCTACAAGGAAACAAAAGACCCTTCCGTTTACGTTTTAATGAAACTCAAACCTTCGAAAATTGCAGCGGATGAAAATACTTATTTCCTCGTGTGGACGACAACACCATGGACGTTAATTTCCAACGTGGCGCTTGCAGTCGGCAGCAACATTGAATACGTGAAAGTAAAAACCGAAGAGAAGCATTTGATTCTCGCAAAAGAACGGCTCGAGGTTCTTAAAGGCGATTACGAAATTGTTGAAGAGTACAAAGGCAAAGACCTTGCACTTCAAGAATATGAACAGCTTTTCAATTACCTCACCGTCGATAAAAAAGGCTTTTACGTGGTTGAAGCTGATTTCGTAAGCACCGAAGACGGCTCGGGCATAGTGCACATTGCCCCGGCTTTCGGCGCAGATGACTACGAAGTTTCAAAAAAATACGATTTGCCTTTCTTACAGCCGGTAAAAAGAAACGGTACATTTACCGACGACGTTCCCGACTTTGCGGGACAGTTCGTAAAAGACGCCGATGCGGGAATAATTCAAAAATTACGTGATGAAGGTAAACTTTACAGAAAGGAAACAATCGTTCACTCCTACCCTTTCAGCTGGCGTTTCGATGACGTACCCGTGATTTACTACGCGAGGGAATCGTGGTTTATCAGAACCACTTCCATTGCCGACAAAATGATTGCTTTGAACAAAACAATAAATTGGCAGCCTCCGG
>WFQV01000054.1 GCA_015486905.1 Melioribacteraceae bacterium
ATATTAGAGAAGTAGTAAATTCTGATATGAATTTCTTTTCTTCAATGTTGCCTAAAAGGAAATTAGGACAAATAATTACTATTTCTGCTAAAGAGAAAGATGATATGTCAAGAGCAGAGAAATTTTTACGTTTAATAGGTGAATAAAATGAACAAAACTACATACAAAAAAATACAAGGCACTGAATCTAGTTCATTTGGGACAAATGGAAGAATTAATCACGATTCTTCAAAATTTTATAATTCAAAATTGTATAAGGAATTAAATACAAAACAAAATGTTAGTAAAACAATTAATAAATTTCCAAAAGAATTATTAAACACAACGATTTTTGGGTCAGCAGAAGATATGTCTATGATCCCAGACAATTCATTACATTTAATGATTACTTCGCCTCCTTATAATGTATCGAAAGAATATGATGAAGACTTATCGTTAAATGAATATTTGGAAATGTTGAAAAAAGTCTTTACGGAAACGTATCGTGTTTTAGTGAATGGTGGACGTGCTTGCATTAACGTTGCAAATCTTGGAAGAAAGCCATACATACCCCTTTCTGATTATATTTCAAAAATGATGATTGAAATCGGATTTAATATGCGTGGTGAAATAATTTGGAATAAAGCGGCAAGTGCAAGTCCTTCAACTGCTTGGGGTAGTTGGATGTCTGCTTCCAATCCAATATTAAGAGATATTCACGAATATATTTTGGTTTTTTCAAAAGGGGATTATAAAAGAGAACGAAAAAGAAGCGAAAAAGGAACAAAACAAAATACGATTTCAAAAGAAGAATTTATGGAATGGACAAAATCAATTTGGACATTCAATGCTGAATCTGCAAGGAGAGTCGGTCATCCTGCACCATTTCCAATTGATTTGCCATACAGATTAATTCAGCTTTATTCATTTACTACTGATATTATTCTTGACCCTTTTATGGGAAGCGGAACAACTGCTATCGCAGCTCTGAAAAGTAATAGAAATTATGTCGGCTTTGAAATTAACGAAGCATATATAAAACTGATAAAACGGCGAATAAGTCCTTATGAAAACATGATGAAATTTGATTAAAAACACCCTACAAAGGCTATACGTCATGCGGGCAAATTGCTAAGTATGAATAGTATAGAAACATTTGGAATGTGTGGTAAATTGAAAAATAATCGTTTCAAAACCCCGCACTATGCTTATACTGAACCGTTCAAACACATTCCGCTAAAGCGGAACTTTTTTTCTCTGTCCCATACGGGATATGCGGGACCGAAAGAAATGTTTTTGAACAAAGGTACAAAGAGTTGATAAACCTCAGCGCGCTTGGCGGCAATCCTTTGCGGTCTCTGAGTGGTACAATAAAAATTTTCACGGATTATCCCTTCCCCTGCAACCTGCAGGATCGTGAACCATTCCGCTCTACAAATCTTAAAAAATTCATTAGTGCATTCGTGGCTTTTCTTGAGGCTGGTAACTTACGACTTAAGACTCGTCACTTAAGACTTATTACTCGTCAAGCGCAAGACGTAAGAAGCGAGACGTAAGAAGTTAGAGGTCATTCGAGTACTCATCAATTGTATTCCGTTAGTTCTTCGTCTAGAGGTTTAGAGTTTAGAAGTTTAGGTTGCCTTGGATATATTCTCCGTTTGTTGAGAACTGATTACTTATTCCTTAAGACTTGTCACTTAAGGCTTACTTATTCGTCACCTAATTACAAATTTTCACTTCCGCGAAAATCCCGCAACAATCCGTGTCATCCGTGTTCTATTGTCCAATCTGCGAAAATCATAATACATCATGAAAAATCAGCGTCCTATCACTCGTCAATGATAATTCATTTGTTCTTAGTTCTTGTTTGAATAAAATTCGTGCATTCGTGGCTTTTCGGAAGGTTGGTAACTTACGACTTAAGACTCGTCACTTAAGACTTGCTACTCGTCAATCGTAATTCAATCGGTATTAGTTTAGAGGTTTAGTTCGCCTTCGGCGGTTTAGAAGTTTAGAGGTTCAATGGGACAAAGGGATGATTGGATGAGTGGATGATTGGATGATTGGATGGGTGGATATCAGATAACAGCAAATTTTTACTTTTTAATTTTGACTTTCTAATTTTTAATTGTCCAATCTGAGAAAATCATAATCAATCATGACAAATCTGCGTCCCATTCCCTCCGTGCAAATCCCGTTGCAATCCGTGTCATCCGTGTTCTATTAAATCAGCGTCCTATCGCTCGTTAATCGCTAGACGCGAGAAGTAAGACGTAAGAAGTTTGAGTCCTTTCGATTACTTGTCAATCTTATTTCATTTGTTCTTATTGCTTAGTTCTTTGTTCTTTGTTGAATAAAATTCGCGCATTCGCGGCTATTCCGGAGGCTGCTAACTTACGACTTAAGACTCGTTACTTAAGACTCTTTAATCGTCGTTTATTAGTTCTTTGTTTAGAGGTTTAGATGTTTATTGGCGCAGAGAGAGAGAACAATTAAAAGATTACAGCGAACAGCGAATTGATCCCGAATCAATATCCGAAATTTTCAAATCGATTAACTCTACAAGTCTAAATGCAGTGTGGACAACTTTAATAAAAAACTTTTAATAAAAAAATACGAATTGAAAAAATTACTTGCTTCGTTGGTGAGAAATAATAGTTCTTTTCGGTTTTAAGTTTTCTGATGATTTATTCAATTATTTCTTGCTTTAACATATAATAATTCTTATTTTGCTTAATATATCTATCAAATATAGCATATAGTTCCGCTATAGGCAATAGGTATAGGAAGACGTTATGCAACAGCCTAAAAAGAACATAAAACTATGGCAACAGAAATAAAAACATGGGAAATAATTGATGGAGAATTGAAGGAAATCAATACAACTCTTGCACAGAATGGGAGGAAAGAAAAAGACGATTTAGAAAAATGGCTTAAAACCAACCCAAAAATTCTAG
>WFQV01000055.1 GCA_015486905.1 Melioribacteraceae bacterium
GATAGAGCCATTCATTCCTCTTTTCTCTTCTCACCGTTTGCTGAAGCAAACGGCAATTTGACTGAATTCAACGTCAATGTTAATCAACACAACATTCCATTCACCATTTACAATTCACCATCCAACCTGTCGCGGCGAAGCCACGAGCGTAGCGAGGGCGTAGTCGGACCTGTCGCGGCGTAGCCAAGCGAAGCGCAGACGAAGGCGGACCATCCAACCATCCATTCATCCAACCATGCAAGGTTTTCGGTTTTGCAAGAATCAACTTAACCTTCTTCAATAAGCTTCTTTCCGTTTTCCACTTTAAACTAATAATGATAATAACGTCTAGCGTCTTACCTCTTAAGTCTCGCGTTTAACTATTTTTTGCCACTGATTTTAAATCTGTACCAGAGAATTTTTTTAGTCGGGTAAACTAAGTTAAAATATCACGCATAGCAAAAAAAGTTAAAGAGACAGCACGTGCAAACATGAATGAAACCAAAGCCAGCCAAAGGGTGTGGTTTCCCAATTGGGGTTTTAACAAATAATAAACCGGAAAGAAAAAAATAATCGCTGCAGTTAACATTGTGTTCCGCATTGTTTTTGTTGCCGTTGCACCGATGTAAATACCGTCCCAGATAAATGAAAAGGAATTTAACATTGGTGTCATACTCGTCCAATAAAGGTAGGACAATCCCAACGCCACTACCGTTTTGTTATTTGTAAACAAAGCCAATATTTCTTTTCCGCCGAAAGTGTAAACAATTGTAAAAATCAGAGAGAGTGCCGTACACCAGTAAAAAAGGTAAAGCACAACTTTACGGACGGCTTCGGTATTCCCGGCGCCTTTGAATTTACCTATTAAACTTTTACCCGCGAAGGCAAAGATGTCAATTGCGTAGGAGAGGATAATCTAAAGTTGCATTAAAATTGTATTTGCAGCTAAAATGTTGTCTCCGTAAACAGCAGATTCAGCAGTGAAAAAACTCAAAGTGAAAATCAGAGCAAGCGTGCGGAGAAAAATATCCGAATGAACTCTAAAGAAATTCTTGAGTTTCTCAACATCGGTTAGCATCTTGAATTTCATTTTTTTTAGATATTCGGAATATTTTCTTGTGCTCAAAAACAGTGCAAGCGTTACTCCCGAGTATTGAGAAATTACCGTGCCGAGCGCCACGCCGTCGGACTTCATTCCGAAATAAAAAACGAAGAGCACATCCAATAATAAGCGAGTTAATTGTAATTAAAAGAATCATCGGATATTTGGCGTTTTGCATTCCCAAGAACCAACCGTAAAAAACGTAAATGGAGAGCGTTGCCGGCGCAGCGTAAATTCTAATAAAATAATATGAGGAAGCAAATTTCTTGACTTCCGGTGATGAATGGATTAAGTAGAATGCAAAGTCGTGAATTGGGACGGCAAGCGCAATCAAAAGGACTCCGCCGATAATTGCAAGACTCAAAGCTCTAAGAGCTATTGCCGAGGTTTCATACTTACTTATCCCTTTTACCGAAACTCTGGGCTGTTAGTCCGGTTGTTCCCATTCTTAAAAATCCGAAGCCCCAATAAATAAAATTAAAAATCATCGAACCGATTGCAATTGCACCTAATTAATAAACGTTTGCTAAATGTCCTACGACCGCCGTATCAACCGAGCTAAGCAGGGGTACTGAAAGGTTTGTTAAAATATTAGGAATTGCCGAGGCGAGAATTTCTTTGTTCATCTTCTTGCCGAAGATGTTGGAAACATTAAGATTCATTTTTTATCTTTTTAAAGGAATAATTCACAAGCAACATGCCGCCAAGTATTAGTACCGTTCCTCCGAAATGAAGTAGAAAAATTTTCTCTCTGTAAAGTAAGCCCCAGATAAGAGCGGTAATGGGAATTAAGTAAGTTACCGTTGAAGCGAAAACCGCCGACGTCATTTGAATTAAACGGTTAAAAAGAATCAATGCAAAAGCAGTATTTACTACTCCTAAAATAAGAATGTAGCCAACGGATGAAAGTGCATCAGGTTGAGTTACCAAACGATGTGGGAAGTCGGAGAAAAGCAAATACAAAATTGCAAAAGAACCGATTGAAAACATTTGCAATGGAGTAAGTACAACCGTGTTCGTATTGTGAAAAAATCTTTTTACAATGTTCGAGCTAAGTCCGTAACATATTGTTGCAAGGAGTACGAAAATAGTGTAAAAATTAAACGTTCCTATGCCGCTGGTATTATTAATCAAGCTCAATATTACGGCTCCCGCTAGGCCTATTATCAAACCAATGACTTGGCGTGAGTTCATTACTACGCTAAAAAAAGCGCTCCGACAATTAGAGTAAAAATAGGTGTGATTGAATTTAATATTCCCGTTAATGAGCTTGCAAGTCCTTGCTCGGCTAAAGGAAAGAGTGAAGCGGGGATTAAATTTGCAATCAACCCGAGCGCAAGGAACTTTTTCCAATTTTTAGTGAATGTCTTTTTAAATTGGAAAATTGCGACTGGCAAGAGAGAAAGAAAAGCAAAAGAAATTCTTAAACTGCCGACTTCCAAAGGTGTAAAAGCGTCTAATCCTCTTTTTATTAAAATGAACTAACCGCCCCAAATAAGGGCAGTGATTAATAAAAGTAAAGAGGGATTACTTTGTTGCTTTTTAATTCGTTTTGTTTTTCCATTTTGTTTTTAATCAAACTCAAGTTAAATTTTTATTCCGTCATTAAAATTAATTACTTTCCATTCGACGAGATTAAACTTCTTAATGAAATCGTTTATTAAACTTTTTCTCACTACAACGATCAGAATTCTTTTTTTATTGTTAATCATTTGGACGAGTTTATTCAGCAAGGGTTCAAATCCTTTGTTTTTTAATTCAAGATGACCGTATTCGTCAATAATAATAGGCAGTTTGGAATTCAAGGCTTCCTTTAGTATTGATTCTCTTGCCCAGGAAAAGGCTTCTTTCTCAAAGATAAAATTACCTACCTTTAAATTGGTTTTTTCATTTTGGGAGTCAGCTTCAGCCAAATGTTTTTCGCCTGTTTTAATATTCAAGAAATAGCGTTTGCCTTTTATTTGTAAGGTTAAAATGCCAATTGCCGGATTTTGTTTCGTGAAGTTAAGCAGGGCGGAAGTTTTCCCTTCTCCGATTTCTCCTGTTAAAATAATTCCTTTCATGTGTTTATTTTTTTTGCCGCTAAATACGCGAATTTAGTCTCAAGCACGACGCCTCGCGCTAAAAATTTATCAGGTGAATAATTAGTAAAGAGTCCCAATCTTAACCTCAATCTTAACCTTAACCTTAATTTCAATATCCAAACAAAAAATATCAGAACAACCATGCAACCATGCATTCATCCAACAATAAAATCAATTTTATCGTTTCGCATTATTCATTACCAAATTAATTCAACATTCATCATTCATAACCTGCCTACCGTCAGGCAGGTTCATCATTCATAATTAATAATCATTTCCTATGGTGTCTTAAACTTAGTCATGTATGTTTCATGTGTTTATTTTTTAGCCGCTAATTACTCGAATTTTAGCTAATTTCTGTAAACCTGTAATCAAGCTAACTTTCCTTTCTATTATGTTTTCTTTCCCACGAATAATGTCGTGAGTTAATTCGAACGTTTGATTTTTTGCATTTTACTTCTCAAATCTCGGTTCATTCATCCAGCCATCCAACCATGCAATCAATCTACTCCTCACGCATTCATCATTCATAATTCATCATTCATCATTCATAATTAATATCATTCTCTTGAGTCTCTTAAACTTAGTCATGATTGTTTCATTATCCCAAATATTTGTTCAAAGGCAAATAGAAAGAATTTTCATCCGCTTTGTCCAAAAGCAATTCTTCCATAATATCTTCAGCCTTGTCAATCCCTTCGTTAACTTCCTTAAAATGTACGGAAACCGCTTCTAACATTTGTTTTAATTTATTAGGGTCATTAGAAGGAAGGTTCTTTGCTACATTATTCATCATTTCAATTAGACTTTCCGCATTACCTCTTAATTGAAGCACAAGAATTTTATTTTCAAGGATGCACACCTTTTCTTTCTTGGTAGTGGCGGCTTTAATAGCATTGAACAATTCTTCTCTCGTTAGGACTCTTGTAACTTCTGCAACAGGGTCTAATTTAAAAGAAATCACTTGAAACTTTTTACCCGTGCTTTTGTAGAGAGCAATCTGGTTGTTTAAAATTAACATAAAGTCATTTTTATTGTACGAAATTGCCTCGCCGAAATTCTCAGTTTTGGGAGTAGGTTTAACAATTTCATCTATTTTCTTTTCGGCTTCTTTCATCGGGCTGTAGCCGTTCATTGTTTCTTCTTTAGAAGGTTGTTTCGGTTCAGGCACTCGAATAGTTACACCCTTAAAAGGTTCAACGATATATTCAGCAGCGAATTGACCCTCGGTATGTCCCACGTTTGGTATTATGGTTGCTATTCCGCCGTGGAATTTACCGTCCATTAAGTTCACACTCTTTTTAAGATAAATAAGTCCCGTAACTTCATTTGTGATGGTATCCACAATTTCTTGTGCACGTTGGGTTGCTGGCTCGCCTAAAATAAATAAACTTGTAATGTCCCTGTCTTCGATGGATTCCAGTGTTTGAACAAAAGACTCCCTTAAAAGCATCAAGTTGTTAAAACCGATGTAAGGCGTCAATTCGTCGAAAACGATTCTCGAGGGACGATAATGGCTTACAACAGTATCAATATCATTTAAATATTCAACCAAATATCTGTCTGGATCGTGGGTTTGGTAAACCTCGTCCGGCGGTGCAACGCGCACAACAATTATTAAATTCTGATTCATATAGGATTGAATATCGAAGTTTATCGATGCGGCTTGTATCATCAAATCTTTGGGCCTCATATTTGTAAAATAAAGACACACTTCATTTGCTTTAGCTGCTTCCATTGCAAACTGCAAACCTATTAAAGTTCTTCCCGATTTTCTCGGACCTATTAAGACGTAACTACCGCCTCTGTAAATTCCGCCCCAATTTTGGTCAATTAGGGAAAATCCTGACTGTATAAGTTTTAAAATTCCTGACATATTTTTCCTCATTATATTCCCACCTTGATTTTAACCAACAATCGTGCCATTAAAAGTTAAGATTTCTATGAACATTAACAACATTTTAATATTAAAGTGCACCACTTTGAGAACGGCTCTCAAAAAGAGTCAAATTTATCTGTTAGAGAAATAACCGAACACAAAAACAGCCGTCGCGTTACCTACGATTGTAGGTTCGTTGGTTAAGTAATCATTCCTATCGTCACGGTAAATTACGGAATCGGGCTGGAAAAATGCAAATCTATCTGGGGACTCGAAATGAATTTTGTATTTATCGTAGATTTTCTTTTTTACCGGTCCTGCTGCAAAGCCGCCCGGCAAATAACCGTTATGGAAATAAGCAACTTGGTGGTGGAAATTTTTAGTGTAATCCTTCCCTATTTTTGAAATAAAACTAATTCCCCATGGATTTCGTCCCAACATATAATCCCGTTGAATAAATGCAAGGGTATCGTAGGATTTGTTCTTTGTTAAATCTTCCCAAAGAATTTCTTGCAATGCCACACCCAACAAAGTATTGTTCGTGCCCCAGGAATAATCCGTCCCCTCACCGAAGGCATGGGATTTACTTGTTTTCTTAAATCGCTCCAAATCCTGTTTAATAAAATGTTCAAAAGAAGTGTCTAACTTTGCTAATTTAAAATCGGCTAAAACGTTCACATCGCCCCAGCTCCACCAATAATCGGAGCCGGCCTGCGTTGCTAATTTTTTTGCCTCGTCCAAAAGCTCGGGGCGTTTTGTAGTAAGATAAAGCTCAAGAGCACCTAAAGCCAACTTGCCTTTGTATTTACTATCTATGTACATTCCCGTGCCGCTGCTATCTATATCGGGCACTTCGTTACGCATCGAAAAAATATTTTCGGCATCGGTCAGGCATTTGTCGGCATATTCGTCATAGTGAAATCTTAATCTCCAAACTCTTGAAGCAAGCGCCATTGCTGCCGTGTAAATCCCGATTAAATTTTTCCCTATTCCAATGAAAGCGGGGCGGTCAAATTCAAGCGGGTCGTTTTCCGGCAAGCGCCAACCAACGTCGTGGTCACGCAAATCCTGAACTTGAGTTACAAGCTGAAAATTTTTGTAAACAGCACGCTGAAGCCAATCCAAACCTATTTTAGCTTCTGCCAGCACATCCGGCACACCGTCCTTGTTATCGTCAAAGCCAAATTTAACAGGGTCGAAATCGTAAGCAAAAAGCAACATATAAGTAGTGAAGGCGGTAGTATTAAGAAATTTCACATAGTCGCCCGCATCGTGCCAACCTCCGGTAACGTCAATTTTTTCGTTTTTCTTTTTACCGTTTATTATTATGCTTGTTGCATCTGCAATGTGGCAAACCTTGTGAAAATAAGGATGGGTGTAACCGCATCGTTGAACTCTGAAAAATTGCATTAAAGAATCCACGACCGGGTTAAAAACTTTTTCGTTTATTTTAAAGGAATAAGAGTTTATCTTCCCTACTGAAATGTAATAAGTCCCTTCTTTAATCAAAGAAGAGAAATCACCTTCGTAAATAAATTTGAAATTTCCGCTTGTTTTATGCGTATATTTAAGTTTTCCTTTAAGAATTATATTGTCACCGTAAAAGTTTAATACTCTAAATCTCGGGTTCTTGAGTTTGTTAACCGAAACAACAACGAAAGTCTTTACGTCGTTAGGCAAATATCCAACTTGATTTGCACGAATAAAAACAGTTTGCCGTGCAAAAAGATTGACGGTGCTTAAAAACAAAACAAACAAAAAAATTTTCAGAGTTTTTTTCATCTTCTCATTTAATTTTTTTTTAATATTTAATTTATTTTTATTTTTAATGAAAAAGCTCCGGGGTTGTCCTCAAAGTAAATTAAAAATACTTTAACTTTATGCCAATTATTACAGATTGCCACAGCGAAATGCATCCCGCAGAATGCGGCACTCCCCGCAATAATAGAACACTGCTTTTGAGACAATCCCGTAGTAAAATTTACGGAGCTTACTTTCCAAATTGTTATCGAAGCATTTGGAATAAAATTAAATTTTGTAATTTCCCGGCTTAAGCCCAATGCCTGGATACTCATTAAGAGTAAGTTTCCCATCAATTACTTTAACACCATCGAACGGGTCGTTGCTAATCAAAAGGTTGCCGTCCAAGTCTGCCCAATCGACTTCGGGAGAAAGCTGTGCCGCCGCAGAGATTGCGCAAGAGGTTTCGGTCATGCAGCCAATCATTACCTTCATACCGAGTGAGCGAGCAAGGTTTAGCATTTTGTGAGCTTCACGCATTCCGGTGCATTTCATTAATTTAATATTTATTCCGGAGTAAACGCCGTGCGCTTTCACAACATCGGGAATACGCTGAACCGCTTCGTCCCCCATAGTAGGTAACGGGCTGTGTTCCGTAAGCCATGCCATATCGTCCACTCGAGTTTTTGGCATCGGTTGTTCAACGAATTCAACGTTTTTATCCTTCAGCCAGTAAATCATATCCAATGCGAAATGTTTATCTTTCCAGCCTTGATTAACATCCACACAAATAGGTTTGTCCGTTAGCGAGCGTATTGTTTCAATCATCTGTTTATCGGTACCGCGCCCCAATTTAACTTTAAGAATTTTATACGGTGCGGCTTCCTTTACTTTTTGCCTTACAACTTCAGGCGTATCTATTCCAATCGTGTAAGACGTGTAAGGAGTTTTCGATTTGTCGTAGCCCCAAATTTTGTACCATGGTCTGCCCAAAAGTTTACCAACCAAATCGTAAAGTGCAATATCGACGCTTGCTTTTGCAGCAGGGTTGCCGGGCGCAATTGAATCGACATATTCCAAAATATCTTCCGTTTCAAAAGGGTCATTAAACTGTGCAAGGTTCACCTTGCTTAAAAATTCCGTTGCTGTTTTGTGGGACTCACCCAGGTAAGGTGGCATCGAGGCTTCGCCGTATCCCGTTACGCCTTCCCATTCAATTTTTGTTAACATCTCAGGTGTGGTGGTCCTTGAATTTGTTGCAATTGTAAAAACATGTTTCAAATGCAAAGTATAAGGTTTGAAGCTGAAATTAAGTTTTCCTTGTGACATTTTTCCTTTCCCTTCTTCTGCAAAAATATTTAATGGATTAACAACTGATAAAGCGGTTCCGGCAACGAGACTTTTTTTAAGAAATTCCCTTCTGTTCTGTTTCATTTGAAAACTCCTTTGTAAAATTTATTTTTTGTGATTTTAAAGATGCCGTTCTTATTTATCGAAGATAAAATTCTTCTTGCGTGAAGAAAAGTTTTAAATCTGTACTCGCTAAAGATAGGGCTCGTAGGTTCCAAACTATTTACTTTTACTCTGCCCGAAGCGTGAATAAATTTGCCCCCGCCGATGTAAAGTGCCACGTGAGTAACTTTTTCTTTTGTGGAATCGTTTGCATGCCTCCCGAAGAAAAGTAAATCTCCCGGTTGAAATTTTTTGTAACCAGAATCAGTTGGGACAGGATCTCCTGTTAATACCTGCTGTGAAGCATCCCGCGGCAGAATAATTCCATTAAGGTAATAGACCGTTTTTGTAAACCCGCTACAGTCTAAACCCTTAGGTGAAGTTCCGCCCCAAAGGTAAGGCACACCCATAAATCTGAAAGCTGTTGAAATGATATCGCCTACACTTAAAGTACGTGAATTTAGCCAAACTTCCCATTTCTCAGCATCTTCTTTAGGGACAAACCCTTTCCTGCCGTCAGGGAATGCCGCCGTATAAAAAGAACCTTTTTTACCCGTTAATCGTAAAATATCTCCGGCGGTTAAATCGGAAACATGAGGCGCATCTAATGATGGATTTTCGTAAGCAAATCCGCAAAAAGCAGTAAAAATAATTTTAGGTGATTTCAGCCACTCTTGAATTTCTTTCTTTGTCAATAGTTGAATGGCATCGGCATCCGTCCATGCAATATAATTATCAGGGGTTTGCACTCGGAACCAGTCATCTTTCTTTTCGTAAACTTTCATCGGGGTTCCAAGTAAAGCTTGCGAAGCCATCTCGGCGGAGTACATTGGTTTTGTGCGTAAATTAATTACCGAAAGATTTACCAGTGCAAAAGTTGAATCCCCCAATTTTTCTGAAGGCAGTAGTTCAAAACTTCCTGTTTTAACCTTTGAGGAATCAACTAATTTTTTTACTGATTCGAACGCTTGAGAAACGTTGGTTTTAAAATTCAGACTAAAATCTTCTCCCCCTTTATTAATTTTATATTCAAATATCGCCGTTCTTTTATCGGGAGCAAACTGAGCTTTTAGGGAGTCCAGTCTTTCTATTAAACCATTCATATTTTGTTCTTTGTAATTTGTTTTTTGAGAAAAAATAATTGCTTGTGTAAATAAAAAAGCAAGAATGAAGAATAAGAATTTTTTCATCTATTTAAGCCTCTAACTAAATTTAGAAAAGATATTCAAGGAACGAAAAGCACCAAAACATAATAAAACAATTTAAAAAATTAAAAAAATAACTTAAAGAAATTTAATTAAAAAATATATTTTTTTTAATTAAATTTATAATTTGTAATTGAAACTTTTTCTAAACTCTTTCATCAAATTTTCTTAAAAAATTTTAAAATAATTTAGGAGAGTTTATGCAAACACACCCCAAGGTAGTAATATTCACAAGCCCCACTTGTAGTTTTTGTAACGCTGCCAAAAGGTATTTCAGAGAAAAGAAAATAAGATTTACAGACGTCGATGTTACCCGCGACCACCGAGCAGCACATGATATGGTTCGCAGGACGGGTCAAACGGGCGTTCCGGTAATTTTAATCAATAACCGTCCTATTGTAGGATTTAATAAGCCAAGAATTAATCAAATGTTAAATATCAAATAAGGAGGAGAAATTATGAAAATCAAACCTTTAGACGACAGGGTTTTGGTAGAACCAATGGCAGAAGAAGAAAAAACAGCTTCCGGAATTATTATTCCCGATACAGCAAAAGAAAAACCGAGAATGGGCACAGTAATCGCAGTAGGAACCGATGAAGACCTTCAAGAGCACATTAAAGAAGGAGATAAAATTCTATTTGCAAAGTACGGCGGTGAAGAAATTACCGCTGACGGCAAAGAATACAAAATTGTTCAACGCAGCGATATCTTAGCTGTCGTTGAATAACGGATTATTATTTTTTATCTGCAAACGCCTCTTTACTGAGGCGTTCCTTTTTTTAAATAATGATGAATGTGGGATTATTCGATAAATATGCGTAGTTAATTTGTTCTTAGTGCTTAGTCCTTTGCTCTTAGTTAAATGATATTCGTGAATTCGTGGCGATTAAATGTATTGCGCGGGCACTGATAATTTAATGTTAACTATCCTATCTCCTTCTTCCTTTAAGAATTCCGTTTCTTACAAGAATTTTATGCAGTCCCACATAAGTTAGCCCCAAATGGCGGGCGGCTTTGGATTGATTAAAGTTGTATTTTTTAAGGACTTTTGAAATCAGCCACAATTTGGCATCTTCGAGTTCTGCAATAGTACCGTTCATAAAGCGGAAAGTCAAATCTTCTTCCTTTTCCCCCGTTAGCTCGTCACTGAACCATTTGTCAAATTCTCTTTTTGAAGTAATATCGTAAAACAGCACATAATTTTTCATAAAATTCGATAGCTGTCTAATATTACCCGGCCATTCGGACTCAATTAATTTATTCATCAATTCATCATTCGGAGCCGGGACATTCTTCTCATAAAGTTTTGAATACTTACGGTGGAAGTAGGAAACCAATTCCGGAATGTCGTCCTTCCTTTCACGCAAGGGAGGAAGCGACAGAACCAACGTTGCCATTCTGTGAAATAAGTCTTTCCGAATGAATTTTTCATTCTGCAATTCTTCCAGCGGTCTGTTAGTCGAACCGATTATTTGAACATCAATCTTATGCCAAACGTTATCCCCTATTCTACGAACTTTTTGATATTCAATTACTCTCAGGAGTTTTGCTTGGAAAGATAAAGGAATCTCCGTTATTTCGTCGAAGAACAAAACTCCATTATCAGCTAATTCAAAAAGTCCAGGTCTTGTTTCGTTGGCACCGGTGAAAGACCCTTTAACAAAACCGAACAGTTCCGCTTCGAACAGGCTGGGACTTAGCGCCGCACAGTTAATGGGAATAAAAGGTGCTCCTTTTCTTCTGCCGTGAGTATGGATATACTTAGCCAAAAGTTCCTTGCCGGTACCGCTTTCACCTTGAATTAAACAGGAGTTGGAGTATTGCGCAATGATTTGTGCTTTTCTGAGTACATCGTCCAGAGCTTTATTTTTACCAATTATTTCAAAATTACCTCCGTCTTGGTTAACAATATGTTCACGCAGAATTTTGTTTTCCTCTTGTAATCTCTTTTTGAGTTCTTCGTTTTCAAGTGTTAGTAAAAAATTCTTGTAAATTTTTTCTATTGAATTTTTAAGTTCCAATGTTTCATAAGGTTTACGAATAAAATCCTTGAAGCCTAATTTTATTGCTTCCTCTATTACGCCCTCGTCACCATAGCCGGTAATGAGAATAACGTTTTCCAAATAATTTTTTTCAAGTACAAACCGGGCAAGGTCAAGTCCGGATTTATATGGCAATACCAAATCGGTTACGAGCAGATTAAATTTATTTTTTTGTATTTTTTCTATTGCCGAATCGTAACCCTCGGCAAGTTCTATTTGGTAAGGAGAATTCTTAAATTCGATTCTAAAATTTTCCAACGCGTAAATATCGTCGTCAACAAATAATATTCTAAAAGTTGCTTCCAAATTAACCCCGCTGATAATTACATTTTAGAATTTTAACTTTAAAAATAGCACCTTTAACCGAGTTCTCAAAAGTAATTTCTCCCCCAACTTTGTCAATTAGTCTTTTAATAATCCACAATCCCAATCCGGTACCTCTTCCTCTTTTCTTGGTAGTGACGAAAGGAGAGAAAATTGTATTTTGAATTTCCGGCGGCACACCTTTACCGGAATCGATAAAATGGAACTCACAGAAATCACTCCCATTAACCGCAACGATTTCAATGTTTTTTTCTTCTTTTGAACTTTCCAAAAGAGCATCGCGTGCATTAAACATAAGATTAGAAATTACTTCAAAAAGTTCACTTTGTTTTATTTTAACATAGCATGTTCCTCGTTCGAAATTGGTAATTATTTTAATTCCATGGATACTGAACTCGCGGTCAAACAAATAAAACCAATTTTCCCAAGCATCAACAAAATCGACGCATTCCTTTTCACCTTCCTTGGCAGGACGGGAAGCGTAAAGGAATTTACCAACTACCGTTCGCATGTATTCGACGGAACGTAAAATTAAATCAAGGTTTTCATCAACTGTTGTTTTTTTTGCCAAACGTTCGGCGCTATTTTTTATTGCACCGATTGGACTATTCAATTGATGGGCAAAGCCGGCGGCAATAGTACCTAACAATGCCAGCTTTTCGGAATGTATTAATTGTGCGGTCGTTTTTTCCAATATTTCCTGATTCCTTAAAAGTTCTTTATTCTGCCGTCTGATTAATTTACGAGATTTTCCAAGGGTAAAAATCCAAAGGAATATTACAACTATTAATAACAACGAAACTACTTTTAATAGTGTTTTCCAAAAGCGGGGAGGAATCCTTTCAAAAAAGCTTGCTTCCCTTAATTTAAAAAACGTCACCTGACGGTAACTTTTAAGAATAAAACATTTTAACGCCTCCGAATATTCAACGTCGTAAAAACGGTTGTTGGGCATTTGGGCAATTGTTGTAAAATTGGAATCTCTGATCACCACGTAATCCCCGAACAAAAAATAAAGTCCTTTGACTTTTCTAATAAACAATAACTTTGCTTCACCCGTTCCTAAAATAATTTCCCTTTTAAATTTGAGTGTATTGTTGTAAAATTCATATTCCCTTAAGGAATCTCTGCGCTTCGCAAAAATACTTTTCCCCAATAAACGGAATAAAAATTTACTTTTTGGCAAATTTATTAAGTTAGATAGTCTATTATCATACAAATTAAAACGGAATAGAGTATGGGTTCGAGTTCCATTATTATAGGTAAGAATCAAGGCGGTTGAATCGTTCGTTAGAGAAGCGTTTCTAAATTTCATTAACCCGTTTCCCAATTTTATCCTTGAAATATATTTACCCTTAAATGAACAGATGGCAAGGTATGAATAAATATCCGTTGAGAAATCGCTTGCGGTAGAATCAGGATGGGGATAAACTCTTTTTGTGAAAGAAGTATCAATAAAAGTTCTTTTTAAAGACCTTTCGGTTCTGTAGAAAGTTTTGTGTGAATAATAAATTTTAGGGATATAAGCTAACGTACCGTAGAAAAATCTATCGGGATATTTAGGCGAATAAAATATTTTCAATATATAATCCGCCGTCCTTATTTCCCAACGTAATTTGTAGTTGCTCAAGTTGAAAGCCAATACCCTTCTATAGTTGCGACCGATAGGATTAGCAACATTAATAGCAATAATAAAATAACGGTTCGGTACAATCAACGTCTTATAGTAGCATACTATTTTATGTGAATAGTTCAGAGAGTATATTGTTCGTAAAGTGAAAGAATTGTTTTCGAAGGAAATAATTTTAAGTTCAAGCTTGTGCCGCTTTACGTTTAAATACGGAACTAATAAATCCTCTTTTTTACCCCTTTTAATTATACTATTGTAAGTCAAATCAAACATATCATATTTAGAAGAGGCTTTTATTACTTTTAAAACTGAAAAATCATTCTTTAAAATTTTTATTTTTTGTGGACTTTCTGCCGAGTTAAAGGTAACTATTTCATTAATTCCATCACCGTTAAAATCAAGTTCCGTATTATAGTCGGAAATATCTTCGGAGATGGCGTGGGAATTAAGAGTATCAATTACTTGATATCGGGAATATAAAACTTGTGCGGCTGTTGAAATGCTTAAAAATAAAACAAAAAATAGGAATAACAGTTTTTTTATACTCATCCTAACACTTCAATTAAAATTTTTACAAACATAAAAAAAATTGTCGGTATTGACAAATAATCATTCAAACTTTAAACTTAAAGTTAACATTTAAAAATGAATCTTTATTTTGTAAATTTAATTGTAGCATAGATTGATTAGTACCGTGGGTGTCTAAAAAGTAAGCTTGTCATTTCGAATCCCGATTTATCGTGGTGAGAAATTACAATTTCAGACTTTTTAGACAACCACGGGGTTCAGGATTACTCATAAAGTTTATCCGAAGAAAAATACTTTTTTGTTTCGGAAACAATAATAGGCGATAGCGCAAGTAATCCAACTAAATTCGGGAAAGCCATCAAACCGTTAAAAATATCAGCGATTCCCCAAACCAAATCCAATTGACTGACTGCTCCGATTCCTACAAAAATTGTAAATAAGTAACGATACGGTTTAATTATTTTTTCGCCTGTTAAATATTCCAAAGATCTTTCTCCATAATAAGACCAGCCGAGAAGTGTGGAATAAGCGAAAAGCATCAAACCTATTGAGACGATGTACTCACCGATTTTACTGCCCAAACCTTGTGTAAAGGCAACCGATGTTAATTGCGCCCCGTTTATGCCCGAAGTCCAATTCCCGGAAATAACTATTACAAGTCCCGTCAAAGAGCAAACCACAATGGTATCGATGAATGTCTGCGTCATCGAAACAAGGGCTTGAGTTACAGGGTGTTTTGTTTGCGCCGCCGCAGCGGCAATAGGTGAACTACCCAAACCGGATTCGTTTGAAAAAACACCGCGCGCAACGCCCATTCTAATTGTAAGCATTACGGTCGAGCCTAAGAACCCACCTGCAGCTGCCGTTGGCGTAAATGCCCTTTCGATTATCAACCCCAAAGCCGGAATCAACTTATCGATATTAATTAAAATAATCAGAAGAGCGCCGCCCATGTAAAACACAATCATAATCGGTACAAGTAGTCCCGTTACACGCCCAATTGATTTAATCCCCCCTATTATTACGGCACCGGTTGCAATCATTAAAACTATTGCCGTAACCCATGTCGGAATGTTAAAAGTACTTAATAATGCTTGAGCAACGGAATTGGATTGTACAGTATTGCCTATGCCGAAAGTTGCGGTTGCGGCAAAAATTGCAAAAAGTGTTCCGAGCCATTTCCAGCCCATTCCTTTGGAAATGTAATACATCGGTCCGCCACTCATATTTCCGAATTTATCCTTCTCTCTGAAATGAACAGCCAAAAGAGCTTCGGAATATTTCGTAGCCATTCCCACCAGTCCGGTAATCCACATCCAAAGTAAAGCGCCTGGTCCGCCGGCGGCAATTGCAGTTGCAACGCCGGCAATGTTTCCGGTTCCAACCGTTGCCGAAAGTGCCGTCATTAAAGCTTGGAAGTGTGTAATATCCCCGGGCTGATCCGTGTCTTCCTTCCTTTTAATCAAAGCGAGCCACAACGAATGCCAAAGTTTGGTGAATTGCAAACCCTTTAAACGTAAAGTTAAATAAAGCCCCGTACCTACTAAAAGCACTATTGTAGGAACACCCCAAACGTAATTGCCTATTTGCGAAACTAAATTTTGGAAGCTGGCAGAATCCATATTTGCTCCGAACTGGTTAAAATGAAAAATTCGGAAGGCAAAATAATGAAAGGTAAAAATAATTTAAAATAAATATTTAATTCACTGAGCCGGTAAGGGAATCATTTCAGGGCTTTCTCCAAATCTCTCTTGAATTTTTCTTTTAAATGCTTTGTCTGTTTGTAAATCTCTTTAACCTTTTTAAATTCGTGTACCCTCACCTCTTTAATATCCGTGTCGATGTAGAAATCGGGTTTTATCCTTTTCAATTTTTCGGAGACAATAGAGCGCTGCATCAACGAGAAAGAAGCAAAGAGTAATTCATAAACCGGCGGGGTCTCGGCAAACTGCTTTGCTTTATTGGAAGTAACATCCACTGCGACTGTAATATCGCAATCGTCTGCAATTACATCGTATGGCAATGGGTTGCTCATGCCTGCATCCATTAAAATTTTACCTTCAAATTCAACCGGTGCAAAAAGTCCCGGTATGGCATAGCTGGCGCGTATTGCCGTAAGCAAATCTCCTTTGTCGAATATTACCGCTTGGTTATTTACAAAATCGGTTGCAATTACTTTTAACGGAATTTTAAGTTCTTCGAATGTGGAAACGCCTAATCTCTGTCCCATAAAATTAACGAACTTTTCGCCTTTAATAAATCCGCCGGTAGAAAAATGCGGGTCGATGAAATTCATTGCCTTTAAAATATCGGAGCGTTTTCGGAACTCCCAAAATTTGGCGTCTTTGCTTAGAATTATTTCTTCCACGTTTTGTTTTATTTGAATCGCGGGTACCCCTGCCGCATAAGCCGAGCCGATAATAGCGCCTATGCTGGAACCGGCAATCACGTAAGGTTTAATTCCCAATTCGTCAAAGGCTTCCAGGAAACAAATATGTGACAATCCCCTTGCGCCGCCGGCGCCGAGCGCCAAACCTATTTTAATCATTCTTTACTTCGCTTGCCGTGTTTGTGCCTTCTTCTAATTTTTTTAGTGCCTTTTCTTCTTTCTTACGTTCGGACTTAAATTTGATGTTCAGCCGTAGTGCGTGAAAGAACAAATAGAAAATCGTAATAATCATCAGCGCAATCGGAATGGCGCTTAGAATTACCATTAACCATTCAAAACCAAATTGTTGATTTGTCTGAAGCCATATTTTTTTTAATGCCAAATAATCAATGAAAAGCCAAGTAAGCGAAAGGATATTTAAAATAAACAAAGTAAGCGAAATGTTTTTTATTTTCTTAACTAACTTTTCCATTATTGTACTCCCAAAATTATTCCCTACAAATATAAGTTATTAGTTGATAAAGTTAAAAATGAAGGATGGGAAAATGTTTGTTATCGAGAAGTAGTCACTCGCTTTAGAATGACAAAGTGGTAAAAGTACAAATTTATTGGCAATATTTTTTTCTCTTAGAATGGTATTGACACACGCATAATTGAACTGCTTTCGCAGTTCTTCTTTTAAGCGTTGTTCTTTCTGCGAGTTTCGCCCGCAGTTATTGAAATTGAAGCGCTTTGCGCTTCTTTGTACGATATATATATTTGAATAATTTCAAGTAAAATAAACTGCGAAGCAGTTGAATTCCTAATAACACCGAATGAACTTCGGGGAAAAAGGATAAAGTTAAAATATGCAACTGCGGTAGCAGTTGAATTTATTCCTTCTAATTTTTAATAAGCCTTTGGAGTTAAATATTTGTCTTGAAATATTTATTATTTCTTATTGCCACCGATTTTAAACCTGTACCGCCAAAGCGACATAAAATATTTTCCATTAAGAAATATTTTACTTTAAACTTTTTCCAAATTGTTTCGTCTTAATTAACGAATCATTAGGAGATTGATTATGCAAAAAAGGCTTTACAGAATTCGCCGCAACAGAATTTTCGGCGGAGTGTCCACCGGCATTGCGGAGTACTTCGATATCGACGTTGTGCTGGTGCGGGTTGCATTTGTCGTGCTCGGATTACTGCACGGCTTCGGAGTCCTCCTTTACATTATTCTTTGGATAGTTGTACCCGAAAGGCATTTTGCAAGTAGCGTTAACACTCAAGAAACAAGTTATGACTACGAGGACAGAGAAGTACGAGAATCGTCGAAGCAAGAAGAGCATTTTTACACAAGCGGCAGATTCATTGCCGGAATATTTTTGATCATTATCGGCGCACTATTTCTCGCAGACAGATTCTTTCCTTACATCGGTTTTCAAGAAATACTTTCACTGGGACTAATAATAATAGGCGTAATAATTCTTTGGAACGCATTCAGGAGTGAAGATGAAAACTAAACAATTATTCTGGGGCTTCTTCTTTTTAACGTTAGGAATTATGTTTCTAATAGTACAACTTTATTCGTTAGAAATAGCAGAAAGTTTTTTGTGGGATTCCTGGCCTGTGCTCTTAATTTTGCTTGGCATTTTGGTAATGATTCGCGGACACGTAATTAAAACCATTATCGCCGTAGTGATTGCCGTCCTCTTTGCGGCTTTTACTTTCGGCGTGCTTCAGAATATTTTCGATATCGGCGAAGTGAACGATTGGCAAAGCTACGAGGAAGTTTCACCCACAACGGATTACTACGAATACAGTCCGACTTACGAATATGCGGATTTGAACTCAACGGCAGGCTGGGGGAAAATAAAATTGGATTCCTCCACCGATTACCTTTGGCAAATTAACTCCTCAGGGGGTGTGCCAGAAGTTTCCTCAAATACAGACGTTAACGGAAATAAAGTCCGTTCGGATATTACATTTCAAAAAGAAAACTGGCACTTCTGGCATAAACGCAATAACAGATTTGAAATAAAACTGAATGAAAACCCCGTGTGGAGTTTGAATTTTGAATTGGGCGCGGCAAGCTCAACGCTACATTTGGAAAAGTTCAAGGTGAAGAAAGTCTCAATGAAGACCGGCGCTTCGGAGGTAAAGATTTATTTCGGAAGCAAATATCCCGTTACTAATCTTGAAATAAGCTCCGGCGCTTCGGACGTCACGGTTTACGTTCCCAAAGGAACGGGATGTAAGGTCTCCGGTAATTCTCTGCTGGTACAAAAAACTTTGCCCGACTTCCATAAGGATGCGGAAAATAATTACGTAAGCCCCAACTTCAATGATTCGCAGAACAAACTCTTCATCAAACTGAACAGTGCCGCAATGACGTTTGAAATTAAATACCTCTAAAAAAATGTTGAATGTTGAATCTGCTTGCCCTGCCTGCAGGCAAGCCGTAAACAAGCGTTGAATGACCTCATGTTTGCATGGGTATTTAATAAAAAACTTATCTTACTAAAAATTTTAGGATTTTAAATTTCTAATGGATGAAAATTATTTGAGAATCTTAAAAGCCTCTTTGATTAATCTCATTTCTAAAAAGGTCAAATCATTAAAATCGATACAGTTCTTAATACGGCGTAAAAATTTGTCGTCAATAATCTTACCAATGAATTTTATATCGCTTCTTTCTAAAAATTCACTTACAGTATAAATTCTCGGCTTTGATAACATTAAAGATGTTGGATTCTTAAGAAATGATTTGCCTTTAGTGTTTTCAAGAGGAGTATCCCCAAGAATCAAAACAAATTTTCCTACAGAATTATTGCAACCAACATGATACTTATCCATTCGTCCTTCAGTGTTCATTACAAAACAAACGACTTTATCATCTGCTTCGTTTGCGTCGTTCATACAAAGGAAATATTTTGCCTTTTCGCCCGCTATATTTACTGCGCGATAATCAATAAATATATCACCCTTTTCAAACTCTGCCACTACTCATTAGCCCTCGTTGCCATTCAAATCTTTCTTTAATCGTCTCCTTATCAAGAGGTTCTTCCCCATCAAGAATTAAGAAATAATCTATTTTTTCCGGTGGTTTGTTAGGCTTATAAAGTTTATCCCAAGGGGAATCTTTCCAATGAGAAATCTTTGTCATTTGGGAAGCTGAAGCATTTCTGTAAACTTCAGCTATTTTCTCAAGCGTTTTTCTCTCTCTTGGAGTGAAAATATCCCAATTTATTTTCCTATTCTTAGGAACAACTTTGAACTTGGGATATTTATCGGACTCATCATTTTCGCTCACATTATAAAAAGTAATGTCCTTTTGTAAAAATTCAGGAATATCTCCCGATGATATTTTATCATAAAGTTCTTTGGGTACTGGACCGAAGGGAAAAGTATAATAATCAAGTCCAGTTATTGAATAACCTGTTTTCTTAAAATGTTCAAAATCGGCGAAGTAAAGTAATTTGAATAATTTTGTCCTACCTACATTTTTTGTTTTCAGTGTAAAAAATTTTATTACGTTTAATATTTTCTCTTCAATTATATTCATATCATCTTATATTTAATAATATCAACTTGTAATTTCTGATATAATTTCTAAATTTTCTTTTTTCAATACTTGTTTTTCCTCTAGAGAGAAACATTTAAATTCTTTTTTCTCCGATTCACAGATAATTTATAAACTTTTCCTTCCTTTTTTGTTTCTAATAATATATTCAACATTGTACGAATATTCAAGTCTTTTATTTAGTTATTAAAAAAATTCTTTTTATTTATAATCGAGTTTTGCCTACATTTTTTTAGCAAAAATCAAATATGCCTCAAATTTTGGGATTAGGCAAATAAAATGACTTCCAGTGCTTACTTTTAAAGTGAATTTAAACGTTTAATTATAAACTGTTTAATGCTAAAATTTCAACTATTGAAGCCTCGTTAGAATCAAAAAAAATTCTTCATTTTTAATTTTCCATTTTTCATTAAATCAGTTTCAATCCTTGTTTTAATGGATGTGAGCAAAGAACAACCATCTCTTAGCGCGGCAAAGCCGGCAACCAATTTCCTA
>WFQV01000056.1 GCA_015486905.1 Melioribacteraceae bacterium
ATCCCGACAAGTCGGGATTAGTCGGAAGCCACCCCTCTTGAAAGAGGGGAATTTTAAAATTAGTAGGGAAAAACCATCAAACAATCCATTCATACTTAGCGCAGCAGAGCCGGCAGCCAATTTCCCAATTTCAATTATTATAGAAAGTTTAAAATATTTTGACATAAAAAACGAAAATTTGATTGAGAGTACTATAATTAGTAATTGGTGTACAGAATCTTAGGAGTTAGAACTTAGGAGTTAGAAGAAATATTTATGTAAACGTTTTGGGAATGCTGGAAAAATGGAATTTTGGAATAATGTTTTCAATCAAAACTGACTTCCCAATTCCAACTTTCCATAATTCCATTATTCCAAAAACTCTCTACCTTAGCGGAATATGTTTATCTTGTTTCTGGGATTTCTCCTCTCTTCGTTCGTCGAAATGACAAGTTATTTTGTTCCGTTAAAACAACCAACAATTTTCCTCTTAATCTTTTAACCTTTTCATCTTAACTATTTACCATTTACAATTCACCATTCAGAATCCATCCATCCAATTATCCAGCCATCCAACTTGTCGCGCCGTAGCCCGCGCGCAGCGAGGGCGTAGGCGAACCATCCAGCAATCTCTCTTCCGAATGAAAGAAAAATTAGGCTAAAGCCATTTTTATTTTTGTTCTTCTCTCCGTTTGCTGAAGCAAAAGGAAATGGGATTGAAGTCAACGTCAATGTTGACCAACCCAACATTCCATTCTTCCATTATTCCAGCACCCCATTTACAATTTACAATTTACCATTAACAATCCATTCATCCAACCATCCATCCAACCATTCATCCAACGATGCAAGGTTTTCGATTTTGCAGGAATCAACTTGAACCCATTCAGTAAGCTTCTTTCCATTTTCAGCATTCAACTAATAATGGAACTAACGTCTTAACTCTTGCGTCTCGCATTTAACTATTTCTTATTTCTAATTTCTTCTTTATTATTTTTTTATTTTTTTACCACCGATTTTAAATCTGTACCATTTAATTGGAAGAAAAGACTCGATGGAATGTCAGATAAATTCAAGATTTTGCATTTATTAGGTTTAACGTTTATATTTAACAATTAAATAACCACAATAATTCAAGACCTTGATTTCCTACTTCTTTTAAGCCTGCTATTTAAAAGAGCTTCTTGATTATTGAAAAACAAAAAATAAAAGTAAAGGAATGCTATGCAAGTATCAAACCAAAAAGTAGTGTCGATTCACTACACATTAACAGATAACGAAGGTCAAATATTAGACACTTCCAACGGCAGAGAACCGTTAGCTTATATTCAAGGAATGCAAAATATTATTCCGGGATTAGAATCAGCATTGGAAGGCAAGAATACCGGCGACAAAGTTCATGTAGTTATTTCTCCTGAGAATGCTTACGGAAATCGTAACGAAGAATTAATGCAAGCCATACCCCGCTCGGCTTTCGGGGATGTTGAAGACATTCAGCCAGGAATGCAATTTCAAATGGAAACGGCGAACGGACCTATTATTATTACTGTTACCAAAGTCGAGGGTGACGAGGTCTTTATTGACGGTAATCATCCGTTGGCAGGACAAGAGCTGACTTTTGACGTGGAAATTATGAATGTGCGGGACGCTACAGCGGAGGAAATTGAGCAGGGGCGTGTCCACGACTAAAATTAACAGTTAATTTTAAGCCCGATTTTATATCGGGCTTTTTTTGTTTTTTTACTATCATTTTAAAACTATATTAGGAAAACAATTGTCATCCCTTCAATCAGCGTAAATCATAATCATTTTGTTCCACGGTAATCAGTAACGAGTCTTAACCTCAAACACTAAAAAACAAAACAATCATGCATTCATGCAACCATCCACCCATCCAATAAATTTACTTGTCCCGCAGGCCCATAATCATTTCTTTGGATGTCTTAAGTTAGTCATATATATTTCATGTCATTTCTTCACTTTCGGTAAATATTTATTCAAATTTATTTCGGAAGAGACTTTGCCTTTTTTAAGATTATTTATTGATTTATCCATCATAGCAAGTGTATTTTTTGAGATTTCATTTGGGTCAAAAAGAACTCTGGGTCTTAATAGAACAGTACCGTCACTGAATTCATAAACATGATAATATTCAAAACTTGCATCTCTGACGGTTAGTCTTTTTTTGCTATCTATTTTAGCGTTGTACTCTAATTTTATTTTTCCCATGCTTTCTCCTTTCAATTAGTGGGAAATCCCACGAACAATTTTAACGAATTAAAATAAAAAAATCAAGACCTGAAAAACGACACACAAATAGAAAGTTCATTCGGTACAGGTTTAAAATCGGTGGCAAAAAGAAATAATAAATATTTCAAGACAAAATATTTAACCACAAAGGCTCATTAAAAATAGAAGGAATAAATTCAACTGCTACCGCAGTTGCTTATTCTTGTTTTATCCTTTTCCCCCGAATTTCATTCGGGTTTATTAGGAATTCAACTGCTTCGCAGTTTATTTTACTTGAAATTATTCAAATATATATATCGTACAAAGAAGCGC
>WFQV01000057.1 GCA_015486905.1 Melioribacteraceae bacterium
AATAAAACCAAAGAAAGATTTATGGTTGTTAATGATTCCCCCGCAATTCCAGGGAAAGGGTTTCAGTATATTCCTTCACAAGTAAGAAGCGACAATGGAGGGGAATACCGAACGGTGACATTTACGACTTTAATTAAATGAAGGGCGACACATTGAAATTCGGTTTTTGGCTTTCGTTACTATTCTCACGTCAATTATCACATTCGATACTCGCTAGAAAGTGATCTTCCATTTGCCTTCTGTACTGTTTGGGTTTGCTGTCATTAGTAGCAGAAAAATATTCGGCGGCAATTAATTTCGGTACAAGTTTAAATTCGGTGGCAAAAAAAATTAGCTTGTCTTTTCTTCTTGAACGTTTTGTCGCAATTTTTTGCTTTCCTTATTTTTCCCAACCCACCCTTTGCTTCCCTTCCAGAACTGCCTTCCGGTAGGCAGGGAAGGCAGGAGGGAGGGCTTGTTCTCCGATAGTTTTTAGCCTCGCCCTTCTTCCCTTTTTGAAAGGGAATGAGGGAAAGGGTGAATAGGTTTGAAAAATGACCGACCCCAAAGAGTTTACCCCGCAAAATGCGGGTAATCGAATGTTTGTAGAAGAAAATTTGGAAAAACAAAAACGATGCCGAAGGTTTCGAAGTGAAGCAATCTATCGAAATGTTTGGTGTAGTTAAAAGTTCAAATTTTTCAACACCCTGTCTCCCGACGTAGCCTCCCGCAAATGCGGGATAACGCAGGCGAAGCCGGACCTGTCTAGCCTCTTACCTCTTGCGTCTTGCGTTTAACTATTTCTTATTTCTCGTTTCTTCTTTCTTATTTTATCATTTTTTGCCACTGATTTTAAATCTGTACCCTTTCGTCACTTGGCTATTTGTTTCCTGTCACAGCATATTCCTTGTTTATTTGTTAAAATTTAATTATTATTGGAAAAAGCAAGAACTAAAAATGAAAAAACATTTTCATATTTTTCTAACGCTATTGCTAACCTTTAATAGTGTGTTGGTTTCCGACGCTTTCACACAAACATTGTCCTCCCATAGTAACTTACAAAATGAAAAGAACAAATTACTTTCACAAATAGATTCTGTTAAAACGGATTCCGCAAAAATTTCTCTTTACCTTAAAGTAACAGATCTATTAGTTGAAGATAATCCGATAGAAGCGGAAAAATATTTGACAATAATTGACGAGCTCACTCAAAAAGACACGCTTAGCAAGGAGCGTATTCAATATTTTAAATACGCAGGTCTTAAAAATATGGCTAAGGGTAATTACAACGAAGCTTCGGTATTTTATATTAAAGCTTTGAGTTTAGCGGAAATGACGGGCAGGAAAGAATTAGTTAAGAGCATACTTAATAATTTGGCAATATTAAATATTAAAGCTCATTCTTTCGAAAAGGGAATCGAATATTTCAAACGTTTGGTTAAAATAGCCGAGGAGGGAAAAAACAAAGCGGAGACGTCGGAATATTTGCTTAATCTTTCCCTTGCTTATGCCCAAAACGGTCAACTTAATAAAGCAAGGAATAATTTGTTAAAACTGTTCTCTTCAACAGAAAACACATTTTACAAAGCGGTTGCAGCTAATTCGTTGAGTTATATTTACATTATTACAAAAAAGTATAAAAAAGCTGTCAAATACGGGAAGATTGCTGTAAGCTTAGCAAGTAAAACAGATAAAACTGTTTTGCAATTGGAAGCAATGACGAACTACTCGAACGCTCTGAAGATGCTAAAACTTTTTGACAAGGCGGAAGTCATAATGAAGCAGATTTTAAAAACCGCGAAGAAGGACAAACTACAAGAGCAGTACGTCAATGCTCTGGGGAATCTATCTCTTCTCTACGAAGGGAAAAGGGATTACAAAAGTGCTTTGAAATATCAGAAGAAATTTTCTGAACTTAGTGATTCCCTCTTGAACAAAGACGTGACAAAGCAAATCAGCGAGCTGCAAATAAAGTACGAAACGGAGAAAAAGGATAAGGCTCTTGCGATTAAAGATGCGGCAATTGAAAAGCGAAATTTAATTATTCGTTACACTCTTATTATTACACTTGCGTCTATATTGTTTCTTATTGTTGTTTTCATTCTTTACCGAAAGAAAAACTATGCTTATAAAGAGTTAGTCCGAAGAAACATGGAACTTGTGGAAAAAGGCGGGTTCACACCGACAAGGAAAGCGATTTCTACCGATAGCACGGGAGAAAAATACGTTTCTTCTTCACTTAGTGACGAAAAGAAAGAAGAACTACACGAAAAAATTGAGAAATTAATGGTTGGAGGGAAACATTATCTCCAAGCAGACTTGAGTCTGGGGAAACTCGCCGAAAGACTAAACGTCAATTCAAAATACCTCTCGCAAGTAATTCACGAAGAGTACAAGTGCAGTTTTTCCGATTTTATAAACAGACTTCGAATTCAGGAAGCCGCGCGAATGCTTGCCAACAAATCTTACAGCCATATTTCAATTGAGGGAATTAGCGAACTTGTAGGCTACCGCTCGAAATCCACTTTTAACTTGGCGTTCAAAAAAATAATGGGTGTAACCCCTTCGTTTTACAGTGAGATGTCTAAGGATATTTCCAAGGAAGTGGCATAATATTCCAAACCAAAGAGAATGCTGAAGATTCGTTATTTCGTTCCGAATAAAGCAGTAAAAATTTCGCGAGTGTTTCTTGGATGGTTGGATGATTGGATTGTTGGATATTGAGCCATCACTGCGATTCGACATTATACTGGGGAAGGCGGACAATCCATTCATCCAATTATACATTTATCCTTAGCTCGGGAAAGCCGGTAACCAATTTCCCAATTTCAATCATTACGAAAAGTTTAAAATATTTTGACAAAAAAAACGAAGATTTGATTGAGGATAATATAATTAGTAATTGGTGTACAGAATCTTAGTAGTTAGAATTTAGGAGTTAGAAGAAATATTTATGT
>WFQV01000058.1 GCA_015486905.1 Melioribacteraceae bacterium
GTTGAATATTGCTTGCAGTGTTTTGCACGACCCGGAAATAATCCTCTGCGACGAACCTACCGTTGGAGTTGACCCGCAATCCCGTAACGCAATCTTTGAAATGTTAAGAAGACTGAATAAGGAAGAAGGAAAGACAATAATTTACACGACCCATTACATGGAAGAAGCCGAACAACTTTGCGACCGAATGGCAATAATAGATTACGGCGAAATAATTGCCGAGGGAAATTTGAGTGAGCTTACAAATCTTCTTGAAAAGAAAGAAACGGTTAAAATTGTAAAAAACGATTTTACTCTCTCTAAAATTGAAGAGCTTAAGGGAATGGGGCTTATTAACGAGACCGAATTTTACTTGGAGTTAATTCCGAAGGGAGAATTTAAAAAGTACGCACTCCTCTTTACAAAATTTCAAGAATTAAATATTCCCGACGACTTGGTAGAAATAAGCCGCGCTTCATTGGAAGATGTTTTCTTGTTTTTAACCGGGAGGAAATTGAGAGATTGAAGAATATTCTGATTCTGTTTAAAAAAGAAATTTTGAGATTCTTAGCCGATAAGCCGGCATTGATTTTAACTTTCGTTCTGCCTCCTGTTTTAATTTTAATTTTCGGTTTAATATTTGGCGGCAACGGCGAGCCACAAAGCAAAATACCGATTATTTTTGTTAACGAAAGCACGGCTCCCATTGCAAAAACTTTGGAAAGCAAACTTGATTCTTCGGCCGCACTAAAATTGGTAAAAGATTTCAAGCCTCCCGAAAGCGAAGTACTTCAAAGGTTCGACGAAGCAACGGCAGTAAAATTCGTTAAAAGCGGGAAGTACTCGACAGCCGTTGTTTTCCCGAAGGATTTTTTAACCGAAACTTCAAGTGCCTTGCACATTAAAGTTTTCTTCGACCCTAAAAACTCGATTGAATCTTCTTTAATCCAGGGTGAAATTCAGAAAACTATCTTCACGCAAATGTCTTCCGTTTTCCCTCTGCTGATGCAAAAGAAAGCATTAAAATCCCTCGGAGGCAACAAGTCGAAATATTTCAGAAATGATTTGGCAAAAACAATTAGTAAATATTTCAATGTCAACAAGGACACTGTTTTAAAATACACCAACTTAAATAATTTGCAATCCGGTTTGAATTACGGGAATTCCACTACGGATGATTTTATTCGCGGAATAATCAATGTGGAAAGCAAACAAGTGGTGGGGGAAAATCTTTCGAATCCCGGCGTTACGCGCAGTGCAGGCGGTTGGGCTTCGATGTTTCTGCTCTTTACAATTGTCGGCGCCTCACTTACATTATTTGAGGAAAAGCAGGAAGGCTCACTGAAACGTTTGCTCTGCATGCCCGTGAGCCGTTCGCAAATACTTTTAAGCAAATATCTTTATTCCACAACTTTGGGAATTATTCAACTTTTAATAATGTTCCTTTTTACCTGGGCTGTTTTTAGTGTGGATATTTTCACAAATTTTCTTAATCTTTTTATTCTGATTGTTGCTTCTTCGATGGCGGCAGTCTCCTTCGGAATGTTAATTACTTCGTTTGCAAAAAGTATTTCACAGGCAAACGGGATTTCGACGCTTTTAATTCTTACAATGTCCGCTATCGGCGGAGCGTGGTTCCCGGTTGTTTTCCTCCCCGATTGGATGCAAACCGTTGCTAAAACCACTATTACTTATTGGTCGGTTGAGGGTTTTCTGCAAGTGCTGTGGCGGAATGCGGACTTCTCCGCAATTGCACTTAATGTTTTTATTTTGGTCTTCGTCGGCGTAATAGTAACATTTTATTCCGTAATTCGTTTTAGAAAAGGGAATGTATTTTAATGAATAATGTAATCGAAATAAAAGGTTTAACGAAAATTTATTCTTCGGGGCTTAACCGTCAGGGAGTAAAAGCTCTCGACAATGTTTCCTTCAACGTGCCGGAAGGAATTATTTTCAGTTTGTTGGGACCGAACGGTGCGGGTAAAACTACTCTGGTAAAGGCTTTATTGGGAATTATTCAGGCAGAGTACGAAGAAATGAATTTGTTGGGCAAACCAATTACTGAAATTTCCATTAAAGAAAAAGTAGGCTACTTGCCCGAAAATCACAAGTTCCCGCCTTATCTTACCGGTCAACAATTATTAAAATTCACAGCAGAGTTGTGCAATTACCAGGGGAATGATTTTAAAGAACGGAGCGAATTCCTTCTTAAAAAAGTCAAAATGCTAAAGTGGAAAAAGACGAAAATCAAAACATACTCAAAAGGAATGCTGCAACGTTTGGGGCTTGCACAGGCAGTAATTCACAACCCGGATTTAATTTTCCTTGACGAACCGACCGATGGCGTTGACCCGATAGGACGTAAAGAAATTAGAGATTTCCTTGTAGAGTTGAAAAATGAAGGGAAAACGGTTTTCATCAATAGCCACCTCCTTTCGGAAGTCGAGTTGATTTCCGATTCAATTGCAATTTTAAATAAAGGGAAAGTCGTTTATTCCGGTTCCGTAGAAGCCTTGACAACAAGCAAAGAAACTTACGAAGTGGAAATTAACAAAAAACCGGACGATTACATTCTTTACAAATTAAAAGACTTTAACGTAATCGAAACCGGTGAAAATAAGATTTCATTTAAAATTGAGAGGGAAGAAGAAATTAACAGGATAATGGACATTTTAAGAGAAAATAATTTCGTGATTTTAGGGTTAAACCGGAAAAAATCTTCCCTGGAGGACAAATTTATTTCTTTGGTACAAAGGACGGATGATTAAAATGAGAAATATTTGGATTGTAAGTAAATACACATTTAAGGAAGCTTTATCGCGGAAAGTTTTCGTCACTTTTTTTGCAATTACTTCTTTTATTCTCTTTCTCACGATTCTCGTGTTCCTCTCCTCAAACTTGAATATTGTAATTAAAATGGTAAATATTAATTCTTCCAATAATTTGAACAATGCAATTTCAACAGGCTTGAAACTTTTGTTGGTAAATCCCCTTTTCGGAGGAGGTTTATTCTTGGCAATATTTTCTTCTTCCAATTTTATTCCCAATATGCTTGAAAAG
The DNA here is from genome assembly GCA_015486905.1 of Melioribacteraceae bacterium. Taxonomy (GTDB): domain Bacteria; phylum Bacteroidota; class Ignavibacteria; order Ignavibacteriales; family Melioribacteraceae; genus WFQV01. Next base: position 3,040 of record WFQV01000058.1, read on the forward strand.
GGTAACATCGAAATTTTGCTTTCAAAACCTATCCGTAAGAGTGAGTTAATCTTAGGTAAATTTTTCGGTGTTTCGGCGATGGTGTTCTTTAACATTGCTTACGCAATTTTGGGATTTTGGTTCTTAATAGGGATTAAATTCGGAATGTGGGCACCGGAACTTTTGCTTACAATAATTACCATTACTTTTGCTTTCTGCCTGCTTTACTCATTGATTATTTTCATTGGGATTCTTACAAAATCCTCACTCTCGGCAATGATGATTACTTATTTGATTTTCTTTGTCTTCTCTCCTATTTTGAGCGGAAGGGAAAAGCTTATTATGTTTCTCGGGGGAGGTAAGTTTACAAAAACTCTGCTCGATTTTCTCTACTACATTA
>WFQV01000059.1 GCA_015486905.1 Melioribacteraceae bacterium
AGACGCAAGAAGCTAGACGTAAGAAGTCTGAAAGAGAACAGCTCTCGTTGAGGATTAGGCTCGTCAATTATTACGCATTACTCGTTACTAAGTTATTTGTCATTTGCCCCGCCGTTGGCGGGACAGGCCCTGCCTGCGACGAGGCGTCATTCATTGCGGTTGAAATGTTTTGAGAGTAAAAATTATTTTCTGAAGGTTGGTAACTTACGACTTAAGACTCGTTACTTAAGACTTTTCATCAGTGTTTTATTGTCCAATCCGCGAAAATCATAATTCATCATGAAAATCAGCGTCCCATTGTCTTCCGTGAAAATCCCGCAACAATCCGTGTTATCCGTGTTCCATTTCCCAATCTGTGGAAATTTCCAATCCTCTGTTAATTCATTTTGCTCCGCTTACGGAAATAAGAAAACAGTGCCTTGTCGAAAGGGGTCGTAGTTGTAATTAAGTTGTAATCAATTCCATGATTTAAACATTGATTTGATAGATTGCTCAAAAATTCTTTCATTGCCGTTTGGTAAGATTTTTGAATCTGGTAAGGTTGAGTAGTAAGCTCTTCAGCCGTTTCCATATCGACAAAAACGGAGTCCTTGTAAAAAGAAAAATCAATTTCCGCATCGTCAAGGATTTGAAAAACAATGACTTCGTTCTTTTTGTAATGGAAAAGTTTTAAAGCTGTAATAATCGAATCCAAATCGTCAAAGAAATCGGAAATAATTACAATTAACCCTTTTTTCTTAATTTTTCTCGCAACTTCCACGAGGCATTTTTCGGTAGAAGTCTTTTCGCCGGGTCGGGCATTATTAACCTTCGTTAAAATTTCTTTCAAGTAAACTCTGTTTGCCTTGGGCGGCAGGTAAACATTCAAAGCATCGGAAAACAAAGTAAAGCCTACGGCATCTTGCTGATTAATTAAAAGGTAACTCAATGAAGCGGCAAGTATTTTGCCGTATTCGAATTTACTAATACTTCCCGCACGCTTGAAATTCATCGATGCACTGGAATCCAAAATGATGTGTGAAATTAAATTGGTCTCGTCTTCAAATTGTTTGATGTAAAAACGTTCGGTCTTGGCGTAAGCTTTCCAGTCAATGTTACGTATTGGGTCGCCTTGATTGTAGGGACGGTGTTCACTGAACTCGGCGCTAAAGCCGTGGTAGGGACTTTTGTGATGCCCGACCATAAAGCCTTCCACCACATACTTTGCTTTCAACTCCAATGTTTTCAGTTTGGAAACAACTGCAGGGTCTAAAAGAGCACTATAATCTTTGGATTTATCGGACACTTACTTTTTGACGGAAACTTTTTTCTTTAAGATATCCTCTGGCGGAATTCCAAGATTGGCAATTTCTTCTTTAGCCGATGGGACTAATTCACTTTGGGGATAAACTTTCAGAAATTTATTGTAGAGTTCCCTTGCCTCGTCATACTTCTTAAGTTCGTTAGCTTCCAAGAATGCCGCCATAAAGAGCGAACGCTCGCCTTCGGTAGTCTTTGGAATTTTTTCAAAAACTTTTTTGTAATATTCAACTGCAGTTTGAAGGGATTGCTTTTCGGGAATATCCTTTACTACTTTACCATGATAAAGCTGTGCAAGTTCAAACATTGCCTTCGGTGTTAATTTACCGTTGGGATGATTGTTAACTATTTTTTCCAAATCTGTAATTGCTTCAACGTATTCTTTATCTTTTATTTTTTGTTTCGCCTCATTAAAAAGTTCATCATCGGTCTTGGTTGAACAAGAAACAATAAATACAATAGCAAAAAGACCTAAAAACATCAACTTAATATTTTTCATATTTGCATTCCAATTTGTTAATGAGTAAAACTGCTAAGAAAGTAAAAGAAACTCCCGAAAGATAAGAGTAAAAAATATTTCCGCCAAGTAAAATTATTTCTAAGTGACGGCTGATTCCAAAAGCTCGAACGTTCTTCGCACCGTGTTAATTCTTACCTTCAAACCGAAAGGCAAAGTTACATTTTCAGGAATATGTCCGTGCTTTAAGTTGTAAAGAACGGGCTTTTTAATCTCAGACAAATAATCATCAATCACTTCGTTCAGGCTCAGTGTTTTGGTCTTTGAATCGGATTCCGTGCAATCTACAAATCTACCTAAAATCACACCTTCGACCTGCTCGAATGCTTTCGCCAATTTTAACTGGTTGAGCATTCTGTCAATTCTGTAAGGAGGCTCGCCGATGTCTTCCAAAAAGAGAATTTTGTCTTTAAAAGAAGGCAGATATTGCGAACCGAGCAAGGAGTTAAAAACAGCAAGATTGCCGCCGATTAACCTCCCCTCTGCTTTCCCTTTAACAAGTGAATAGAAAGGTTCGTTCATCGGGTTGTACACCTTACCGATTTTTTTTGAAGAAGTAATTATTCGCCAAAAGAACTCTTCGGTAAATTCAACAACTTCCTCTTTGTAAAAATCTACCGCAACCATTGGTCCGGCGAATGTAATTAATCCCGCTCTCTTTAAGAAAGCCATCTGCAATGCGGTAATGTCGCTGTAACCGACAAATATTTTCGGATTGTGCTTAATTAAATTGTAGTCAATTTTGTCGAGCAACCTACCGGAGCCGTATCCGCCGCGGACACAAACAATTGCTTTTACTTCTTTGTTCGAAAACATTGAATGTAAATCTTCCAACCGCTCTTCGTCGGTACCTGCCAAATAGCTACGTTCCTTCCCCACATTCTTGCCCACGACTACCTTGTAGCCCAACCGCTCGAAATATTTTACTCCCCTTTCTATGCGGGAATCATCATCGGGTTTGGAAGCCGGACTAATAATACCAATTAAATCTTTCGGTTTTAACCTTTTGGGTTTTATTATTTTCATTGTTAAACCTTTCGCTTACTTAATAATAAATTTTTCCATCCCCCATTCAATAAATCTCGATTCGATAAAATCGAGCGTTCTTTTATGCGCTTCGGATGTGTTATTCTCAACCTTGAACGGTTCACCAAATTCAATTTTGACTTTCCTGCTTGGGTCTATTTTACCAAAATCCTTAATCCACTTACCGTTTGCCCAAGCATCGGTTTTAACCGCAAAGGGAATTACATCGGCATTATTTTTCTGCGCTAATTTTACACCGAGAGTGTTGAACTGTTTAATATTTAAAAATATTTCTCTCGTCTTTTGAGGGAAAATAATTATCGAGTAGCCGTCCTCAAGTCTTTTCTTTCCTTCTTCAAAAACGGTAAGTAAATCCTCGCGGGGATTTTTACGGGTAACAAGAATCGGGTGATTCGCACCCACAACTTTACCGAAAAGCGGATAATCGATTAATTCCTGTTTGATGATGTAGATTACCGGTTTAATCGGGTAAATAAAAACTTCAATTCCCATTGTTTCCAGCGTACCCATGTGATTGCCGATGAAAACAGCAGGCTCTTTGGATTTGCGAATATTGTTCAAACCTTTTACTTCAAATTCAACCCCGACGCTTTCAAGTGCACGCATAATTTTCAAAGAAGCATAAGAATGATTAAAACCGTCGTAAAGACCTTTTACGGCTTTTCTGTTTGCCTCGAAAACAACTTTAATAAGTTTAGGATAAAATCTTAAAGCGGGTAAAAACGAGTGACTTTTCTTTTCAGTTCTGTACTCGGATTTCCCTTCGATAATCTTAGGATATTCGGTGTAAATCATTGTCCTGAGTAATTCTTAAAAATTTAACAATTAATTTAAGCAAAAATCTTTTCCCCTGCCGATAAGAAATTAATCGTTACTCGTAATTTATTCGGTATTTGTTTGGTACAAGTTTAAAATCGGTGGTAAAAGATAAAAATTAGAAAGGAGGAACAAGAAATAAGAAATAGTTAAATGCGAGACGCAAGAGATAAGACACAAGGAATTAGGCTTATTATTGTCAAATCGAGAACCTTGCATAAATGGATGGTTGGATGAATGGATGGTTGGATGATTGGATTGTTGGATGGGTCGATATAAGATAACAACAAATTTTTAACCTGCCTACCGCCTGCCTGCCGGCAGGCAGGGCAGGCAGGTTCTTAATTTTTAATTTTTAATTGAATAAATCCGTGTCATCCGTGTTCTATTGTCCAATCAGCGAAAATCATAATCAATCATGACAAATCTGCGTCCCATCCCTTCGTAAAAACATATATTCCGAGTTTAAAATAAAAAAGGCCGCTCAAAGAGCAGCCTTTTTAAGAGACGCTTTTTAATCCTTATTTATCTTCGTCGTCATCTACCACTTCGTAACTTGCGTCTTGAACTTCCTTGTCATCTTTCTTTTCGCTGCCGGGTTGTTCCTGTTGAGCCGAGCCGGTCTGCTGTGCTCCCGGCTGACCCGTAGGACCTTGCTGCTGATAAATTGTCTGAGAAACTTCATTCCAGATTTTAGTCAGCTCATCCGTAGCGGATTTAATTTTATTCGTATCGTTTGTTTTCAGAGCGTCTTCAACCTTTTGAATACCGGATTCCAATCTGCCTTTTGCATCGGCAGGTAATTTATCCTTAAGTTCTTCAATTTGTTTCTTAGTTTGAAAAACAAGGCTGTCAGCTTGATTACGTACCTCAACTTCTTCTTTTTTCTTTTTATCTTCAGCGGCATGCTCCTTTGCTTCACGTTTCATTTTCTCAATTTCGCTTTCATCCAAACCGCTGGAAGAAGTAATTCTGATGCTCTGCTCTTTACCGGTTGCTTTGTCTTTAGCAGATACGTGCAAAATGCCGTTAGCGTCAATATCGAACGTTACTTCTATTTGAGGGATACCTCTCGGTGCCGGCGGAATGCCGTCGAGATGGAATCTTCCCAACGTACGGTTGTCGGCTGCCATTGGTCTTTCGCCTTGAAGTACGTGAATTTCCACCGAAGGCTGATTATCGGATGCAGTGGAAAATATTTCGCTCTTTCTGGTCGGAATTGTAGTGTTAGCGGGAATTAAAGTAGTCATTACACCGCCGAGAGTTTCAATTCCCAGAGAAAGAGGCGTAACATCCAAGAGCAGAACGTCCTTGACGTCGCCAGCCAAAACACCACCTTGAATAGCGGCGCCAATTGCAACCACTTCGTCCGGGTTTACACCTTTGTGAGGTTCCTTACCGAAAATTTCTTTAACTATTTCCTGGACTTTCGGTACACGAGTGGAGCCGCCAACTAAAATAACTTCATCTATTTGAGATGCTGTAACGCCTGCATCTTTCAAAGCATTTTCACAAGGGATTCTGGTACGTTCAATTAAATCGTCAATCAACTGCTCGAATTTTGCCCTTGTAACAGGAATGTTCAAATGCTTGGGTCCGTCTTGTGTAGCTGTAATGAACGGCAGGTTAACGTCTGTTTGCATTGAGGATGAGAGCTCTATCTTTGCCTTTTCGGCGGCTTCTTTTAATCTTTGAAGCGCCATTGAATCCTTACGCAAGTCAATACCTTCCTGCTTTTGAAATTCATCCGCAAGGTAATTAATCAATCGCTGGTCAAAATCGTCACCGCCCAAGTGAGTATCACCGTTGGTGGATTTAACTTCAAAAACACCTTCTCCTAACTGAAGAATGGAAATGTCAAACGTACCGCCGCCTAAGTCGTAAACGGCAACTAATTCTTCTTTGCCTTTTTTGTCAAGACCGTAAGCCAAAGCTGCGGCGGTAGGCTCGTTGATTATCCTCTTAACCTCAAGTCCTGCAATAACACCGGCATCTTTGGTTGCCTGACGTTGTGAATCGTTAAAATAAGCCGGGACAGTAATAACTGCTTCGGAAACATCTTGCCCCAAATATTCTTCCGCTGTCTTTTTCATTTTCTGCAGAATCATTGCGGAAATTTCAGGCGGCGAGTAAAGTCTATCGTCAACTTTAACCCTTGCCGTTTTATTGTCGCCTTCAACAACTTCGTAGGGGACCTCGGAAATTTCATCCTGAACCTCGTCAATCCTACGTCCCATAAATCTTTTAATCGAAAATATTGTGTGCTTAGGATTGGTTACCGCCTGCCTTTTAGCCGGTTGACCAATTAACCTTTCACCGCCTTTTGTAAATGCTACAACGGAAGGAGTGGTTCTTCCGCCTTCCGAGTTTGGAATTACAACCGGGTCGTTGCCTTCCATTACGGCAACGCACGAGTTCGTTGTTCCCAAGTCAATACCAATTATCTTTCCCATATTTAACCTCCTTTAATGAAACTTTATTTTTTAAGTTAGAGATAATTTCCTTTCAAATCTTTTTTTTAATATCTTTAACTTTATAATCAGAAAATATTTGGATTTACATCCTTTAACTTTCTGATAATAATTAATTTTAATTACCATTGTTTTTTAATAACAATTGTTGTGCCAAAGTTCGAAATTTACGTAACTCATTTATTTACAATGAATTAGCAATTCAGCCTTAAAAGTCAATGGTACTTAGATGCTGTCATATTGACGGCTTCAACATAATTGATGACAATTTGACGTCTGAACCAATATTGAGAGAGAAGTAAATGGAAACACAAAAGTTATTCAACATAGAAGATTTTAACATTAAGTTGGACACAGATTACTTAGGCAGAAATTTTGTTTATTGCGAAGAGATTGATTCCACCAATTCTTTTTTAATGAAAAACGAAGAATTCAAAGAAAACGGCACAGTTCTTACTTCCGAGTTTCAAACTCACGGGCGAGGAAGATTAGAAAGAACTTGGATTAGCAATAAAGGACAAAATCTTCTTTTCTCAATTTTGCTTAATAAAGACATTAACCCGCAAAATATTAACATTTACAATTTGGGAGCTTCTTTGGCAATAGGCGAAACATTAGAAAACCTTTACCAAATTAAACCGGAAATGAAATGGCCGAACGATGTTTTAGTCGGTAGGAAAAAAATTGCCGGCGTACTTTGCGAATCGGTAATGCAAGGAAGTAAAATTAAAAAGTTAATCATCGGCATCGGTATAAACGTCAACCAAGTAAATTTTGCAGGAGAATATTTCATCCGTCCAACATCAATCAGGGCTGAAATCAGAAAAAAAGTGAACCGCGAAAGACTGTTAAGCGAATTTTTAAATATTTTCGAAGAGACCATTGAACTCCTAAAAGAAGAGCCGGCAAAAGCATTGGACGCCTGGCGTGAAAAATGTAAATTAATCGGTGAAAAAATTTGGATTCGAGAAGGCAAACAAGAATGGTTCGGTATTTTCAAAGATATTAATTCAAAAGGTTATTTGCTTTTAGACGTTGGCAATGAAGTTAAAACCATTACAAACGGAGATTTAATAATAAAGAAATAGTTCTGATTTTAATTTTATCCAATTAGCATCATTTCTATTTTAGTATCATTTGTTACGCTACCTAAACATGATTTCCGACATTTTCCCGACAAATTCACTCTAAGATTTTTACCTAAACAAATATTTAGTTCTTCTCTTTTCACCTATTTTATTTAATAATCCTTTGTTTACTAAATCATTCAAATCTCTTAATGCTGTTCTGTCTGTTATATTAAATTTTTTTGAATACATAGAATTTGTTATTTCTTTTTTATCTTTCCAATCTTTCTTCCATTCAATATTTTGGCTTTCTTGCATTTATTTCCCCTTTCTTGCAAAGAAAGATTTTTATAGATCACATCTTAACTCATCATTACGAAATCAGATTCAGTATCTTGGAAATTTTAGATTTCAAATCTTTACGGTGTACAATTACATCTACAAAACCATGCTCAAGTAAAAATTCCGAGCGCTGAAACCCCTTCGGTAAATCTTTGCCGATTGTCTCCCTAATTACTCTGGGACCAGCAAAGCCAATTAAAGCCTTAGGCTCGGCAATGTTGAAGTCCCCTAACATAGCATAACTTGCCGTTATACCTCCCGTTGTCGGATCGGCTAAGACCGAGATGTAAGGAATTTTAGCATCCGAGAGGCGAGCCAAACGTGCGCTTGTTTTAGCCATTTGCATTAAAGAATATGCTCCTTCCATCATTCTTGCACCGCCGCTTTGTGAAACAATAATCATCGGAATTTTCAACTCGTAAGCCTTGTCGATTGCACGTGCAATTTTTTCACCTACAACGGAGCCCATACTGCCGCCAATAAAGCGGAAATCCATTACGGCGAAAGAAACTTTTCTACCGTTTATTTTACCCAGCCCTGTTTTAACAGCATCGTTCAATCCCGTTTTTTTAATAGTTGCTTCGATACGGTCAATGTACTTTTTAGTATCTTCAAATTCCAGCGGGTCAGCCGAGCGCATCTTTTTGTCAAGTTCCTTAAATGAACCGTCGTCTAATAGAATGGAAATATATTCATTGCTGCCGATACGAAAATGGTAGTCGCATTTCGGACAAACCCAGAGATTCTGTTCCAATTGCTTTTTGTGAACAATCTCACCGCATTCGTTACATTTAATCCAATGCCCATCGGGAATGTCCAACTTTTGACTGTCGGACGAAATATTATTTTTAGATCTTTTAAACCAACCCATAAATCACCTTTATTTTACAATAGCAAAGATAGTAATAACTTGTTTAGGATTCACAACATCGTTAGAGAAAATCGTTATCGTTCTGACGATTTTACCAAGGTGATTCGAGGTGTCAAGATCGATTCTGATTTTTCCCTTCCCGTGTGGTTTTAATATTTTTGAACTAAGAATAGCAGCCGTGCAACCGCAAGAAGTTTCTACGTCCTTAATTACGAGAGTCTTATTCCCTACGTTACTGAAAGCTATTTCCGTACTAACGGTTTTTCCTTCTTTAACTTCGCCGAAGTTGAAACGGTTCTGCGACAAACTCAGTTTAGGACCTTCTATTACCTTTTCCCCGCCCTTCAAAGGTTTTACCACAATACCCGTTAAAGAAAGACGTACTTCGGGCGTGTTCGGGTCATTTGAAGTAAGATAAACATATTTTCGCACCGTACCGAGGTAATGCCCGGAATTAAACTCGGCGTGAATAGTAATTTTTCCGTCGGGCTTAATTACATTGCCGGAAGGTTTAACAACAGTACAACCGCAGGATGACCTGAGACGAATGATTTTCAACGGTGCATCACCTGCGTTAGAAATTTCAAAATCGTGTTTGACAATTTTGCCCTGAATTACTTTTCCAAAGTCAAAAGACTTTTGAAGGATGCTGATTCGCGGACCTGCTGCCTGCGCAAAGGAAATTTTAACAACAGACGAAAAGATTACAAAAACAAAAATCATTGAAGTAAAAAATAACTTTTTCATTTCTTCACCTTTGGAATAAATTGTTGGAAATATTCCGGTTCAAGAAAATCGAAATTCTCCGTCGCCAAATCTTCTCCGAACCTAAGCGCCCACTCCCCTATTGCCAAGGCGCTGGGAAGCTCCGGCATTCCGCTTTTTCCGGCGGCAGAATCACCTCCGAAAACCAATTGAGAATTCGAAACCAATGTTTTGAGTTTTTCTTTCTCTACAACTGACGGTGCTTCGAGGACTGAAAAACTTTCTGTGCCGGATTTAAAGAGAGCGGTGTAAACATCATTTATATTGGCATTAAAAACAATCCTGAACTCTGTTCCGGATGGGAGAAATCGGGAAATTCTTAATGCTGTTGAATCGAACACGGCAACAGGGCAGATTTTAGCGCCGGCGCCAATGGCAAATCCTTTTGCCGTTGCGAGCCCAATCCTTAAGCCTGTAAAAGAGCCTGGTCCGCTTGAAACCGCAACCGTATTAATTTCTTCGGTAGTCAAATTAATATTACTTAGCGCCTGCTCTATCATCGGTACAAGCATTTGACTATGTACGTTTTTTAATTTTAAATTTACTTCGCTGAATTTATTTCCTTCTTTGAAAACAGCAACGGAACAGAGCTCCCCCGAAGTTTCAATTGCAAGCAAAGGTAAAAGTTTATTCATATCTCTTTACAAAAATTTTTCTTTTAGTCTCTTTAATATATTCAATTTTTATTTCAATCCTTTTCGGAGGCAAAACATTTGGGAACATATCAGCCCACTCGACAAACTTGATTGCCTCCGCACTGTTAACGTATTCGTAATAGCCAATATTTACAAGCTCTTCGGCATTTTTTATTCTGTAAAAATCCAAATGGTAAATTAAACGCTCGCCGTAATATTCATTTACAATAGCAAAAGAAGGACTGTTAACTTCAACAATTCCGTAATTTAAACAAACAGCTTTTACAAGAGCCGTTTTGCCGGCACCCAAGTTTCCTACGAGCGCTACAAAGTCACCGTTTCTCAAAGATTCGGCCAACCATTCGGCAAAAACCTTCAATTCATCCAGTCCGTTTATTTCGAACATCCCCTCTTTCATTAAGCTCTGCTTTCCATTTTAATTACAGGTAAAATCATTTCCTCCATTGAAATACCGCCGTGCTGAAATGTATCTTTGTAAATGCTCAAATATTTGTGATATTCCGTAGGGTAAACGAAAAAGAAATCTTCTTTGGCAATTATGTAGCCAATCGCTGCACCTCGTGTGGGAAGTTTGTATTCTTCCGGGTTTCTAATGAACATTGCATGCTTATCGTCAACCTTCAGATTACGTCCGAATTTAAATCTTAAACTCTTTGATGCTTCTTTATCACCAAGGACTTTAGCACCCCGCAAGGAGCGAATGCTGCCGTGGTCGGTTGTAATAATTACTTTTGCGTTTTTCATTTCCGAAACTATTTTGAACATTCCCAAAAGTGAAGAATGTTTGAACCAGCTATCTGTGAGCGAGCGGTAAGCCGGTTCATCGGGTGCAATCTCCTTCAAAATATCGCTGTCACTTCTCCCGTGTGCAATCATATCAAGTGTGTTAACAACCACAGCCATGAAATGAGTTCTCGAATGAGAGCGGATATTCTGTTGAAATCCCTTGCCCACTTCGGGGTCGATTATTTTCATGTACTTCAAATCGGTTTTTAACCGGACTTTTCTTTTTTCAAGATGTCTTGCCAAAAATTCCTTTTCGAACTTATTCTGACT
>WFQV01000060.1 GCA_015486905.1 Melioribacteraceae bacterium
ACCGCTCTCGTGGTCACTGTGAAGAATGAAATAAAGACGTGCTACGTCGTCATAAGGTTTGTCGATGCCCATCATGTGAGCGAAGTTACCACCCATGTCCAAATTAGGATCCGGAGGAATAATGTCGCCGTTGCGGTATTTCCAGCGGTAAATAAAAGCTGCAATTTCAGGAAGCCTCGACCAAAGATTTAAAGCATCTTCTAACATCGGTTCCCAATAATCCATTTTGCTAATTCCTTCGTTGTACTTTTTAGCAAAGACGGATTCTTTTTGCATTGCAACGATTGCCGTAGCAAACATTGCCATCGGGTGGGAATCTTTAGGCATTGCTTTGAGTACGTCGAAAACGTAGGAAGGCACTTCTTTGCGTTTCTTGAATTCTTCGGCTACCATTAATGCTTCTTCTTCCGTGGGAATGTCCCCTGTGAGCAGTAAGTAAAGGAAACCTTCTACGTAAGGCATCTCTGCACCCGGAACTTTCGGTAATTTTTCCAAAACTTCGGGGATGGTGTAGCCTCTGAAACGGATTCCTTCGTAAGGGTCTAAGTAAGAAATATCAGTGGTAAGGCATTTTACTCCTCTCATTCCACCGATAACTTGCTTGATTGTAACGTCCCCAACTTTTACATCGCCATATTCTTTCAAAAGCCTAGTCGTTCTGGGGCGCCAACCTTCGATCTTCTCATAGAGTTTTTCTTTTAATGTTGCCACGATAACCTCCTCTATCTGATTAGAAATAATGTTGAATTTATGTGTTAAATAATTAAATTCAACCACATTCAAAAATAAAATATTTTTTCGGAAAAAAGAATGCAAAAATCCGATTTTATTTATTTTTTTGTAAAAATTTTTCTTGGAAGGATTTGAATTGTAAGTCTTAATTCTTAAGTGACGAGTCTTAAGTCTTAAGTTAACAGTGTGCGGAAAAGCCACAAATGCACGAATTTTATTCAACTAAGAACAAATGAAATACGATTTACGAGTACTTGAATAAATTCAAACTTCTCACGTCTTGCTTCTTGCGTCTTGCGATTAACGATACAACGCTGATTTGACAATGGAACACGGGTTATTCAATTAAAAATTAAAAATTAAGAATTAAAAATATTCTGTTATCTCGAAGTGTTTCTAAACTTCTAAACTCTAAACCTCTAAACGAAGAACGAATAAATGACGAGTGATAGGACGCTGATTGGACAATAGAACACGGATGACACGGATTGCTGCGGGATTTTCGCGGATTTGACAATTAAAAATTAGAAATTCAAAATTAAAAAGTAAAAATTTGCTGTTATCTGATATCCAATCATCCAATCATCCATTCATCCAACCTGTCACGGCGTAGCCCGAGCGTAGCGAGGGCGAAGTCGGACCTGTCACGACGAAGTCAAGCGAAGCGCAGACGTAGGCAGACTTGTAGAATCGAAACCTTCAAAAATGAGTGGGAAGGCGAACCATCCGAAAATCAAAAAATAAATTTCTTTTCACTTGAAAAAAAACAAAAAATTCGATAATTTTAATTTATTTAGCAGAGGTTATTATTGGGCAAAACCTTTTTTAAATATTTTCAAACAAAAAGATCACTGATGAGGGTTAAAAGAAAGAGTAAATTATTTAACCCTTTTTCACATACAGTAGGAGCATTACAACAAAATACTATTATTGTTTTTCAACGATTAACAAATCCAAAAGTAGATTTATTAAGAGTAAAAAAACAAATATACGAACTTACTGTTAACCTAAGTCCCGATATACTCAGTACGTATATTAGGACGTTAGACAACATTTTAAGAAGGAAATAAATATGAGAAAAATACAAAAATTAGCAGATTATGATCATCCATTGGTTCGGGAAACCGCTGAAAGATTGACTGATGGAGAAGACTCTATTCGCGGGAAGATAGAAAAATTGTTTTTTTATGTGCGTGACAATATCAAATTCGGTTTTCCACCAAACGGAGATTTAGTTAGGGCTTCTGATACAATAAAGCTTGGTATAGGGCAGTGCAACACCAAAACAACATTGTTTCTGGCTTTGTGCAAAGCTATCAGGATACCTGCCCGCATACATTTTTCACTTATCAAAAAGGAAATACAAAAAGGGCTTTTCACTGGGCTTGCCTATAAATTAATGCCACCCCTGTTGTCCCATAGCTGGATAGAAATTGAAATAGACGGGAAATGGAGACGATTGGATTCATACATCAATGATGAGAATTTTTATCGGGCAGGAAAATCAGAACTGAACAAGAAGGGCTGGGATACAGGATATTCAATAGCTTGTTCCAGTGGAGAATCAAGTTCCGCGTTTAATATAGATGATGAAAAATTCGTTCAGATGGACGCAGTTGTAGAAGATCAGGGCGTCTGGGATGAGCCAGCAGACTATTACGCGACCAATAAATACAAAAATCGCCCAAACGCTATCAAGTTATTTTTTTACAGACTAATGATCGATAAAATTAATAAAAAGGTATCGCAGATGAGAAAAAGTTGTAATGGTGAATTGTATGAAAAACTTTAGGATTTTAAATAAAACATCGCCTAACATGGTATATCTGGTTTACTTTGTTCGCCCAAATTTGCCCTTCGGTCAAACTTCAGATATACTGAGACGTTAGTGATAAAAAGAAAATCCGGAAAAGGAGCTGTTGTAATTTCATTGGACGAATACAACTCAATCATGGAAACCGTGCATTTGTTGAGCTCAAAAGCAAATGCTAACAGACTTTATGAGTCAATTCGGCAAATGAAAAAGGGCGAAATTGTGAACCATGACTTAATCGAAGACTAATGAAAATTACTTTTTCAAGAAATTCATGGGAAGATTATGTTTCATGGCAGAAAGAAGACAAAAAAATATTAAAAAGAATTAATCAATTGATTAGAGACATTCAAAGAAC
>WFQV01000061.1 GCA_015486905.1 Melioribacteraceae bacterium
GAAAATAATCAGATGAAACAAAATAAAAATTCAAACTTGCTTTTTTAATGAAATACTAATAAATAACAATTTAGATTATTTGAATTTGAGAAAAATCGGAGATAGAAATGATTGAGTTCAAAGGTAGTTTTAATGTAGTCCCGAATTTACCGGAAGAATTAGAACCTTTAAGAGAAATGGCGTACAATCTTTTTTGGACGTGGAACCAAGATGCAATAAATTTATTTAGGCGGTTGGACAGAGAAATGTGGGAGGAGACGAATCACAATCCGATTAAACTTTTAGGCAAGGTAAGCCAGGAAAGACTGAGAGAGGTTGCAGAGGACTACGGTTTCATCTCGCATATGAACAGAGTCTATCTGCAATTGCAAGTTTATTTGGAAGAAATTACTTGGTACCAGAAAAATTTTAAGGAAGGGGAACTCCCTTCCATTGCTTATTTCTCAGCCGAATTCGGATTAACGGAATGTTTACAAATATATTCGGGCGGGCTCGGTGTTCTTTCCGGCGACCATATTAAATCCGCAAGTGATTTGGGACTTCCAATTGTGGGAGTGGGGCTTTGTTATGCCGAGGGATATTTCCAACAATATTTAACAACCGACGGTTGGCAGCAGGAGCGTTACGAGCCGACGGATTTTTACAATCAACCTATGACATTAGTGAAAAACGACAAGGGCGAACCGATTAAAGTAAATCTCGATTTCCCTGCTAGAAAAGTTTATTTCCAAATTTGGAAAATTCAAGTGGGACGTGTGCCGCTTTACCTTTTGGATACGGATGTTAACGAGAACAATTCTAATGATAGGACAATTACGCGCACACTTTACGGCGGTGACACCGAAACCCGTATTCAGCAGGAATTGGTTCTTGGCATGGGGGGAATTAAAGCATTGCAGGAAATGGGCATTGTCCCGCTCGTTTGTCATATGAATGAAGGGCACTCAGCATTTTTGGGGCTGGAAAGATTAAACTTGTTAATTAATAAATACAATTTGAGTTTTGACGAAGCGAGAAATATTAATTTTTATTCAAATGTTTTTACTACTCACACGCCGGTGCCTGCTGGCATCGATGTTTTCCCGAAGTCCTTGGTGGAAAAATATCTCGGTAAATTTTATCGGGAAAATTTAAAAATATCTTCCGATGAATTTTACAAATTAGGAACGATTCAAAAGGGGCTTGTACCGGACCATTTTAATATGGCGCACCTGGCAATGAACATGGCAGGCTTTGTTAATGGTGTCAGCAAACTGCACGGAGATGTTTCCAAGAGCCTTTGGGTAGAAGGGTTCAAAGATATTCCGTTTAATGAAATACCAATTGATTATGTTACGAACGGCGTTCATACTCAAACTCACCTTTCGAATGAAATGCGTGAATTGCTCTTGAGGTACGGCGGTGAAAATTTCTTTGAAAATTTACGTAGTAAAGAATATTGGGAAAGGGTGAATGAAATTCCCGATGAGGAACTATGGCGGACGCATGAGAGGCGGCGTGAAAGATTGGTTGCATTTGCAAGAAGGCGTTTGAGAAAGCAAATAATAGAGCGAGGCGGCTCACCGAGAGAAATTGAAAATGCAAAAGAAGTTTTAGACCCTTCCGCTTTAACAATAGGTTTTGCAAGACGATTTGCAACCTACAAACGTGCGACTTTAATTTTCCGGGATATTGAGAGATTAGCAAGCATTCTCTGCAATGCGGAACATCCGGTTCAGATAATTATTGCCGGCAAGGCTCATCCGAGAGACGATGCAGGCAAGCAATTGATTCAAGCTATTATCGGGCACACAAAGGCAGAGCATTTGCGTAAGAAGATTGTTTTCCTCGAAAATTACGATATGAACGTCGCACGCTATATGGTTCAAGGTTGTGACATTTGGCTTAACAATCCCCGCAGACCTCTGGAAGCAAGCGGAACGTCGGGGATGAAAGTAATTGCTAACGGCGGATTGAATTTTAGTGTGCTTGACGGCTGGTGGGACGAAGCCTACCAACACAACCTTGGCTGGAAAATAGGCGGCAGAGAAAATTATTCGGATAATGATTACCAGGACGAAATAGAAGCACGTCTTATTTACGAAACAATGGAAAAAGAAATTGTCCCCTTGTTTTACGAGCGGGGCACGGATAATTTACCACGCGGTTGGATTCAAATGATGAAAAACTCAATGAGTATTTTAGGTCCCTTCTTTAACACCGATAGAATGGTCGAACAGTACACTCTTAAATTTTACGCAAAAGCTTTTGAAAGAAGAAGAATGCTGATGAAAAACGATTGGGAGCTCGGTAAAGAATTTTCAGCGTGGAAAAATAAACTTTACAATAATTGGAATAAAGTCAAATTTATTGAGTTTCACAACGAAGGCGGTAACGGTGAATATGAGGTCGGGCAAAAGTACCAAATTTCTGCTACCGTAGAAATGGGTGAGCTTACACCGGATGACGTGGAAGTTCAAATTTATTACGGTGATTTAAATAAGAAAGAAGAATTGCAAGCCAATAAATTTACTACGATGAAATTTGTTGAGGTTGCGAACGATTCAAAGCATTTTAAATATCTCGGAGAGATTCCTTGCGAAACTACGGGGAACTTCGGCTACACGTTAAGAATTCTCCCAAAACACCATTTATTAATTAATCCTTTTGAGTTGGGACTTATTCGTTGGGCTTGATATTCTTAAATATTAAAAGTATTTTTAAATTTAAAAATTTTGAAGGTTAGATGTTTTTAGAGACTTTAGACGTTCGTAAGAACGACGTTTTAATTTACTCGCATAATAGATTTGATTTTAATAATAACTTTAAAATAGTCTTTAAAAAAGAACCTGTCAAAAGGCCTCGAAGCATTAACTATTTTGAAGTTTGCGAGTTTGTGAAAGAGCCTATTCCGAAAAATCTGATTGTTTATCGGCTTTTGACAAACGTTCCCGAACTTGATTCCTACTCAACTAAATACGGTTACTTCATCAGAATCGAAGGGAGGATGGAGTTAATCTATTTTGACCCTATTTTTGCAATTAAAGATTTACGCCACTTAAGGTTCAATTTGGACCCCGAGAAATTTCGTTTTAAAATTCAGCAGGTAGGACTTACTTACAACGGAAAGACAGAGTTGGAAGCTAACTTTTCCGAAGTTTTTAGTTTTGATTTAAGTGCACAAGAGGCACAAAATCAAAAGGACAAAATTTTTGCAGATGCTATTTTTGCTTTCGACGAATCTTTTATTGAGGAAGAGTATGAAGCCTTAAGTGATGATAAAGTGTCCATATCATCTTTAACTAACGCTGGCAAGGGTAAGGATGTTAAAAAGATTTCCGAAGACCATCAGTATCACAAAAATGATTTTTCGAAAGTTTGGATTGAAGATGAACATGGAACAACGACTTTCAGGGATTCGAAGATTGAAGGTTTAAAAAAAGCCTTGGGTATCGAAGAAAGCAAGGAAACCAAGACATTTAAATTTTACAAAAAAGAAGAGGGGGCAAAATCACATAGCGGGGAAGATAGGAAAAGAAAAACTTCTTTTTCGGAGTTTATCAGTAATCACAAAAGTGAAAAAGAAACAACGAATGAGGAGATTAAACCGGATGTCCCGGATTTATTTTCTTTATTTAAATCTGCAGGTAAAAAACCGGAAGGACGCAGAGAAATATCTTTAAAGCTTGATGAAATCTAAAAAATATTCTTAAATTATTGAATGGGTGGAAAAATGCAGGTGCCTTTACTTGACTTAAAGTTGCAATACCAAAATCTTAAACAAGAAATTGACAAAGCAATAATGGACGTTGTGGAATCACAGCGTTTTATTTTAGGACCTAATGTAAAAGAGTTGGAAGACGAATTTACCGGCTATCTTAATGTTAAATATGCTTATGGAGTCAGCTCCGGTACGGATGCTCTCTTAATTTCTTTAATGGCAATCGGTATAAAACCAGGCGACGAGGTTATTGTTCCGACTTACTCGTTTTTTGCAACTGCGGGAGTTGTTGCACGATTAAATGCAACTCCGGTATTTGTGGATATTGACCCGGTTACTTTTAACATTGCTCCTGAAAAAATCGAAGAAAAAATTACGGAAAAAACCAGAGCAATAATTCCCGTTCACCTTTACGGACAAAGCGCCGATATGCAGCCCATTATGGAGGTCGCTAAAAATTATGGATTGAAAGTCATTGAGGATGGCGCTCAAGCTATTTCGGTACAATATGGTGATGGTAGAAACGTTGGAACTATTGGGGATATCGGATGCTTTTCATTTTTCCCAAGCAAGAATCTCGGCGGTTTTGGCGACGGCGGTTTGGTAGTTACTAACGACGATGAATTAGCCCATCTACTTAAAATAATGCGCGGTCATGGTGGAGAACCAAAGTATTACCATAAGGTTATAGGTGGTAACTTCCGTTTGGATGCCATTCAAGCGGCTGTTATTAAAGTTAAACTTCCTCACTTGGATGAATGGTCTGAAGGAAGACGAAAACACGCAGACTTTTACAACAAAGTTTTTGTTGAAGCAGGATTAGCCGAAGATGCCGGTAAAACAAACTTTGATGATAACAATAAAATTCTTTTACCGAAAGCTGTTTACGAAAATAATGGAGTTAAAAATTACCATATTTTCAATCAATATGTAATTAGAGTTGAGAAACGTAACGAGTTGAGAGAGTATTTAAAAGAAAACGGGATTGGCTCTGAAATTTATTATCCGGTGCCGTTTCATAAACAGGAATGTTTTAAGGATTTACCGTCTGTCAATGATCATTATTCCGTTGCAGATATGGCGGCTGAAACTTCGTTAGCATTGCCGGTTTTCCCTGAATTGAACCAGGAACAAATTGAATACACGGCTGAAAAAATTATTGAATTTTTGAAAAAGAATTAGATGTGACGAAGGTCATTTAAGAAAGATTAATTATTAAAAAATTAATAGTCAATATTTCTTTTATTTTTTTTGTTATTTAAGTTTCGGTTTGAAAATTTTCGTGGTGATGATAGGATTTTGAGATTTAGGGCGGGCTGATTTAGGTTAAGTTCCGATGTGTAATGAGACATAATTTATTTTATTTTTTTTGAGCCATGTGACCCACGTGGCGAAGCTGTGGGAGGAAGGAGAAAAGGGGTAATATAATGTTAAATTATGAATTATGAATGATGAATAGAGTAAAGAGAATTAGTAACAAAACTGTAGTACAAAGGAAAGTTGATAGAAGACCATTTCAAATTATTTATTTAAAGATTTACTCAACATTGGAATTTTTAAGAAAAATATTTAAGGATTAAAATTTAAATGGAAAACCAAGAATTTAAACCGAAAAAACTTTCGATGACAAATACTAAAAAGGAACTTCTTGAAGCGTATGATAAAGTAGTTTCGTTATTGAAGGAAAAAGAGAAAGCAAAATTAAATCCGCAAAAGATAGTTGAAGAGAAAAAGAAAAAAGAAACAATTGAGAAAGCCGAAGAATTTTCTACGCAAAAAATAGACGAGAACATTGCAGTATTAAATGAAGAAATTTCAAAGCTACTCGTTGGATTAAAAGCCAAATTGAGCGAAGAAATAAAACGGTATCAAGAAATTAAAGAAGCGATTGCCGTTAAAGAAGCGGAATTAAAAGAAATCTTTGAAATAGAAAAATCGGCTTACACGCTCGCAGCGTTAATTGAATCGCAAAATGTTGAGAAGGAAAATTTTGAACGTGAGATGAAAGAAGTCAAACGAACACTTCAAGCTGAAATTGAAGAGACTAAGAAAAAATGGGAAAATGAAAAAGAAGAATTTGAAAGCAAGATAAAAGAAGAAAAAGAAGAAATTTCAAAGGCACGCAAGAGAGAAAAAGAAGAGTACGAATATAATTTTAATAGGGAAAAATTATTAGCCAAAAATAAACTTGAAGACGAACTAAAAGAGCGTGAAAAAGAAGTTAATGATAAACTTGCTAAAAAAGAAGCAGAAATAAACGAAAGAGAGAAGATAATTTCTGAAAAAGAGAATGAATTTGCTGAGTTAAAGAAAAAAGTGGAAGATTTCGAAGAGAAATTAAAAACTTCAGTTGAAAATGCCGTTAAAGAAGCGCTTGCCAAAGCCGAGCAAGAATATCTAAGCAAAGAAAAACTTCTTACGAAAGAATATGAAGGCGAGAAAAATGTCCTCCAAACGAAAATTACAAATCTTGATAACTTGGTAAAAGAGCAAGAGAAAAAGATTAAAGAGCTAACGGAAAAATTAGACAAAGCATATCAGAAAGTTCAAGACGTAGCGCTCAAAGCTATTGACGGTGCGGCTAATTTGAAATCATTTAATGAGATTCAAAAAATTTTATCTGTAAAAGCAAAGGGTAGCGAATAGCAAATAATAAAAAATTAAGAATTAAAAATCAAGAATGTTTTGATGCATTTAATTATTTGGTGTAATAATTGTGGATAAGGATAATCTAATAGAAAAAATAAAGGAAGCGCTGGAAAGCTTCGAAGATATTGAGTTCGCGTTTATTTTTGGTTCTTACGCAAGAGGAAATGAAAAACGTATGAGTGATGTTGACATTGCCGTTCATTTTTCTTCCGATATAGATTTGTTAGAATTGGGAAAAATTATTGCAAAATTAGAAGCGATAACAAAACGAAAAGTCGATTTTGTTACATTAAATAATCTTTACAAAAAGAATCCGTTGTTAGCGTTTGAAATAATTAAAAATTCAAGGTTGCTTTTTGTTAGAGATATTGAAAAACTTATTTCTTTCAAAACACAAACTCAGTTGGAATATTTTGACACTGAGAAATTAAGAAAAGAGACAAGAGAAACTTTCGGAAAGAGGATTTCGGAAAAGAAATTCGGTAAAAGAAATTATGCTTGAACGCCTTAAACAACTTGAGATTAATGTAGCTGAGCTTGAATCGATTAAAGCAAAATTTAATGAAAACGAGATAAAAAAGGATATTCAAAAAGAATGGGTTTTGCGTTACGGACTGCTGGAATCAATTCAAATAGTAATAGATGTTTCTTGTTATCTTGCCAATAAAATGAATCTTGGAAATCCTCAAACATACTCGGAATGTGTCGAATTATTACAAAAGCACGGTTACATAAGTTCGGAGCTATCCGAAAAATTAATCGGTATGATTGGTTTGAGAAACTTGTTGGTTCATGAATATATTTCAATTGATATTACAAAATTATACTCATTGCTGAATAATTTAAACGATTTTTCAAGTTTTGCAGAAGCCGTTAAAAATGCTATTTAAGAAGTATAAATGAAGTTAAGTGAAGAACAAATATCAAAAATAAAGGAAGTACTTGAAAGCTTCGAAGATATTGAGTTTGCGTTTATTTTAGGTTCTTATGCAAGAGGAAACGCAAATGATTTGAGCGATATTGATATTGCTATTTTTCAAAATAAAAAAAATCGAAGTATAGTATCCTCAATCAAATCTTTGTTTTTTTTGTCAAAATATTTTAAACTTTTGTAA
>WFQV01000062.1 GCA_015486905.1 Melioribacteraceae bacterium
ACGGTTTGACTATTAACGTTTTGCCCCTGCCCGACAAGAACGTTCCCCCTTCATTTAAAGGCGCAGTAGGACATTTTAATCTTTCTTCAAAATTGGACAAGAATAGTGTAAAGGTCAACGAACCTATTTCATTAAAGATTAAAATTTCCGGTGAAGGGAATATTAGTTTAATTGACATTCCCGACATAAAACTACCTCCCGGATTTGAGAAATACGAACCGAAGACAACTTCCAAAGTGAACAAAAAAGACATTGTAAGCGGATACAAATCGATTGAATATTTGATTGTACCGAGAATTCCTGGGAAGAAAGTAATTCAGCCTATTGAATTTTCCTACTTTGACCCGCTTAAGAAAAAATACTTCACGCTCCGTACACCTAAGTACGAAATAAATATTATCGGCGGAACAACTCTCGCAGAAAATATGCCCGCCGGTTTTAGCAAAGAAGACATAAAATTATTGAGCAGAGGCATTCGTTTTATTAAAGTTTCCGATTTCAAGTTTGTTAAAAAGAGTGATGTGAGGGGCATCCCGGGTTGGTTTTATTCATCTCTCATCGTTCCTACTTTACTGCTTCTCCTTGTAATTGGAGTAAAAAAACGTCAGGATAAAATAAGCGGGAACATTGAACTTTCGCGCTCGCTTAAGGCTGAGAAACTCTCCCGCAAAAGATTAAAAGCCGCTAAAAAGGCATTGGATTCAAAACAGAACGAATTGTTCTACGAGGAAATTGCAAAAGCTCTTTACGGTTACCTCGGCGACAAGCTGCACATTAACACTTCGGATTTTACACTTGAGAAAGTTGAGAAAATTTTAACCGATGCAGGCATTGAGCAAGAGTTGATTAAAAAAATCAACGAAATCTCGGATAAATGTGAGTTTGCAAGATTTTCGCCCAACAAAGAGGAAAAGGCGGAAGAAAAACTTTACAATGAAACCCTTGAACTTATTTCAACGCTCGAACGTAAGATTAAAAAGGTTAAAAAGTAATGGTAACTGCAAAATGAAAAAAGCAAATTTTGAATTCGGCTTGATTTTATTGACTTTGCTAATTGCAATGACTTCCAACTCCTTCGCCTTTAAGTTTGAGGATGTACTTAAAAAAGGGAACGAATTTTACAAGAATGAGCAGTACGAAAAAGCAATCGATGAATACAAATCCGTTTTGGACCAAGGCTACGAAAGCGTGGGACTCTATTACAACATAGGCAACTCTTATTACAAACTCGGAAAGATTGGTTACGCAATTCTTTACTATGAAAAGGCGCTTAAACTAAATCCCGACGATGAGGACGTGAACTACAATTTGAAAATAGCCAAAGCTCACACGGTTGACAAAATAAAAGAAGTACCTCAAATATTTTTAGTCAAATGGTGGGACGGAATACTTGCTGCTCTTACTCTATCGGGTTGGGCAACTGTTGCGGCAATATTCTTTTTGTTTTTCATTCTAAGTGTCGGATTTTACTACTTGTCCAAAAGCATTACGGTACGAAGGTTTTCCTTTATCGCCGGAGCGTTTTTAATTTCCCTTTTTGTGTTAAACGTTTTTGTCCTCTTCGCCAAGTACGACCGTGAAGTCAAGACACAATTCGGCGTTGTAGTTACTAACGTTGTTACGGTTAAACAAGCCCCCGATGAAAAATCCGCCGATGCTTTTATTGTTCACGAGGGATTAAAATTTAGAATCGAAGATTCTCTTGACAATTGGGTTAAAGTCCGCCTCCCCGATGGGAAAGTCGGCTGGATGCACAAAGGAGTATTCGGTATTATTTGATTTAAGAGAAAATAATCATCTCGAACGTAGGGTGATTTTCAAAAAGCGGATGTTTCCCAAAAGGGCGGTAATTCCCCAAGCCAAACCAATTAACGCTAAAATTTCACTTGAATACAAATAGAATTTGTTTGTAAAGTATTTTAATGGCAATCCGAAATTAAATTTTAATGCAGGAAGGAAATTAAATTCTTTCAACGTAAAACCGGCATTTAATTCTCCACCAAACGCGAAAACAATAACAACGGAAATCAATCCTATCAAAATCAAAAAAGAGAAAACGGTAAATAAAAACTTTTTCTCTTTAGCCTTGGAATGTTCCGAAGCCTCGATTTTTTCCATTAAATTTTGTGTAAAATTAAAACTCGGCTTTAGAGGATGCTGCTTGCCTAACATCAAATGTACTTCTTCATAAGTCCTTAAGATGTTTCCGTTGGTTTGGTCTTCAGCCAAGAGACGGTTTAATTCTTCCGTTTCCGTCGTTGTGATTTCTCCATCAATATATTTATTTGAAAGTTCGTCCAAACGCTCTTTCATTTTAACTCCTCTAAATAATTATTTTCTAAAATAAGTTCTTTAAGTTTTGCCCTTGAGCGGTAGAGTAGTATTTTTACATTTGCAACACTAATATCAAGCAATTCCGAAATTTCCTTCAAGGAAAGTTCGTCCAAATAAAACAGAACAATTATTAACGCATTGCGAGGTGGCAACTTCTCAATAAATTTGTAAATGTAATTGTAAGAAATCTTGTTTTCTTCTTCGAATTGAATTTGCGAACCTACGTTCTCATTAATTGAATCCGTTATCTTCTCCTGCTTTTTCCTTTTGGATTTTAAGAAAGAAAGTGCCGAGTTGTAAACTATTCTGTAAAACCAGGTTGAAAATTTTGCTTCGTGCCTGAAATATTTGAGTCCGTTAAATGCTTTCAGAAAAGAATCCTGTAAAACTTCTTCGGCGTCGTACTTGTTGTGAAGAATGCTTAGTAAAAGGCTGAAAGCTTTGTCCTTGTATTTTTCTACCAATACTTCGAAAGCTCTTGTATTGCCTTTGCGAATTTGACTTATTATTTCCAAATCCGAACTTGGTTTCATATCTATTTTGACTAATTAAATCTCTTAAAGTTACAGAAAAAAATGCAAAATAAATGAGCGGTACAAGTTTAAATCCGGTGGCAAAAAACATTTACAAAAATTTTAGAATAAAATATTTAACATTTACTTATTAGAATTAGATTTTTTAAAGCCTTGATTTTTTCTTTGGTTCGTTTCTTTTGTATCAAGACAAAAGAAATGAACAATCTTTTGGCACGAGAAAATAAATTAGAAACCCAAGTCTGATTAATTTCTCTCAAAGTTTTATCACGATTTTCCTCGCCGTTGGCGGGGCAGGTTCACACCTTTGGCGGGACAAGCAGGAAAAAAATTGCTCCACAAAATTTTTTTTCTTACCGTCCCAGAGCCGAAACTCGGAGTTAATTATATGTAACTCCTACCGAGCTTTTTACAATTCTTTTCCATCAATTAAATATTTTGCCACCAATTTTAAGACCTGTGCCAAATGAGCTTGAAATAGGCAAACAGAAAAATAGGAGCGGTAAAATTATTTTGCTAAAAAAGAAAAGCCCAAATCCTAACGTTTAAGATTTGGGCTGTTGTAAAATAAATGTTTGGATTTAAGAACCCAAACTCTTATACATATCTTCAATCAAATCCGAGTAACGCTGTTCTATTACCTTACGTTTAAGTTTTAATGATGGTGTCATCTCGCCGGTTTCAATAGAGAACGGATGATCAAGCAAAGTGAATTTACGAACCTTTTCATAATTCGCTAAGTTTTTCTGGAATTTGGTAAATTCTTTTTCAAGGAAATCATAAATTTGTTTTTTGTCAATCAAATCTTTCTCGTTTTCATATTGAATTCGATGAGCATCTGCGTATTCTTTCAGTGCTTCGAAGTCAGGTACCACAAGGGCGGTAATGAACATTCGCCTGTCGCCGATAATAATAAATTGGTCGATGTATTTGCTTGCCAGGAACATATTTTCGATTGGTGTCGGGGCAATGTATTTACCACCGGTGGTTTTGAAAAGATGCTTCTTTCTATCGGTAATAATCAGGAAACCTTCGGCATCGAAAACACCGATATCTCCCGTGTGCAGCCAGCCGTCTTTAAGAACTTCCTCCGTTTCTTTCTTTTTCTTGTAATAGCCTTTCATTATGTTAGGTCCGCTTGCAAGAATTTCGCCGTCGCTTGCTATCTTAACATCCACTCCGGGAATAGGTTTGCCGACCGACCCGAATTTGTAATCGTTTAATCGGTTGACGGCAATTACAGGGGAAGATTCCGTTAAGCCGTAACCTTCCAAAATTAAGATTCCTACGGCGGAAAAGAATTGCCCCAAATCTCTCGAAAGCGCTGCACCGCCGGAAATGAAAAATTTTAATTTTCCGCCGGTTACTGCTTTTAACTTTGAGTAAACAAGTTTATCAGCCAATTTGTGTTTTAAGTTCAGAATAATGGGAATGGTGGAATTTGTTCGTACAAGCTCGGAATACTCTTTTCCAATCTCAATTGCCCATTCAAATATTTTTTGTTTTTTCTCAGATTGCTTCTCGATATTCTTAATGATCTTGGAGTAAATCCTTTCGAAAAGTCGGGGTACGGCTGTCATTACGGTGGGTTTAACTTCAAGAAGGTTTGTAGCAATTTTTTCAATCCCTTCCGCGTAAGCAATAGTTGCACCGCAAGCTAAAGGTGTGTAATAGCCTGCCATTCTTTCGAAGACATGGCAAAGGGGAAGAAAGGAAAGGAAAGTATCGTCCTTATTCATATCGAACAATTTGTGAACGGAGACAACATTTGAAATGAAATTTTTGTGAGTTAGCATCACCCCTTTCGGCTCACCCGTTGTGCCTGAAGTGTAAATAATGGAACAAATGTCATCTTCCTGAGCCAATTTCATATTGTCCGTAAAGAAGAAGGGATTCTCGTTTTTGAAACCGCGTCCCAAATCTTTTAATTGCTTAAATGTGTAAACATTTTCATATTCTCCGGCTTCTTCAATTTCATTCATTACTACAATAAACTTTAATGCGGGACACTTGTCTCTTATCTTCAATACTTTATTCATGTGGAACTTATTAGAGACAATTATGCCCGCTGCTTCCGAATCTTTCAGCATGTATTGAATACTGTCCGCTGTGGAAATAGGATAAAGCGGTACATTGATAGCCCTCATTCCAAGTATTGCCATATCCGCGTAAGCCCATTCCGGACGATTTTCCGAAATTAACGAAACTTTATCTCCTCTTTTTACCCCCAGCGAAGCCAAACCCATTGCTGTCAATTCCGCTTCTTCGTAAAATTCCGAATAGCTAATTCCCTGATATTTACCCTCACGTTTAACCAGCAATGCGGGTTTTGTTTCCGCAGCACCGAACTCCAAAGTTAAATAGCTGAAAAGGTCCGGAACGGTTTTGAATTCTTTTAATACCGACATTTATTTCTCCTAAGATTTTTGAATATTATTCTCAATCCGTTCATAAAATGTTTAAATACATATTTTAATTTACAAAATAAAATCATTTTACTGCAAATGAAATTTGTTTATTTAACCGCAAAGCGTCTTTTGAATTTCGATACAAGTTTAATTTTGGTGGCAATATTTTTCCCACTTAGAATGGTATTGACATACGCATAACTGAACTGCTTTCGCAGTTCTTCTCTTAAGCTTTGTTCTTTTCTGCGGGTTTCGCCCGCAGTTATTGAAATTGAAGCGCTTCACGCTTCTTTGTACGATACATCTATTTGAATAATTTCAATAAAAATAAACTGCGAAGCAGTTGAATCCCTAATAACCCCGAATGAAATTCGGGGAAAAAGGATAAAATAGAAATAAGCAACTGCGGTAGCAGTTGAATTTATTCCTTCTGTTTTTAATGAGCCTTTGGGGTTAAATATTTTGTCTTGAAATTTTTCTTATTTCTTTTTGCCACCGATTTTAAACCTGTACCTGAATTTCTTTCCTTCTTCTATTTTTGAAAACGTATCATTACTTTTTATTTTAAGCCTTCAAAATTCAGTATTAATTTGAGGATGAAATGACCGGCGAGAAATTTAAAAATTTAATGGACATAATGCACCTCTTGAGAAAAGAATGCCCGTGGGACAGAGAACAAACACACGATTCAATTAAAGCCGCTACACTTGAAGAAGCCTACGAAGTTGTTGAAGCAATTGACGAAAAAAATTTCACGGAGTTAAAATCCGAGCTGGGTGATTTGCTCCTTCACATTGTTTTTCATTCGGTAATGGCTGAGGAGAAAGCCCGATTTAACATAAACGATGTAATCGATTCAATTAGCGAAAAATTAATACGAAGACATCCTCACATTTTCGGAGATGTAAAAGTAAACGGTAGTGAGGATATTGAACGCAATTGGGAAAAGATAAAACTTGAAGAGGGACGAGAATCCGTCCTTGAAGGTGTTCCGAAACATTTACCTCAAATTCAAAGAGCTTACCGCTTGCAGCAAAAAGCTTCAAAGGTAGGATTCGACTGGGAGAATAAAGAAGACGTGTGGGAAAAAGTTCAAGAGGAAATCCAAGAGTTAAAAGAAATTGAAAACGAGAAAAATAAAGAACGAATAGAAGAAGAAGTGGGAGATTTGTTCTTTGCACTTGTAAATTATTCAAGGTTTTTAAAAGTAAACCCCGAGGATGCACTTCGAAGAACGAACGAAAAATTCATTAAACGTTTTAGTTACGTCGAAGGGAAGCTGAAAGAAAAAGGCAAAACTCCGGCAGATTCAAACCTTAAAGAAATGGATAAATTCTGGGAAGAAAGCAAAAGCGGATTAAAAAACTAAAAAGCAAATTGCACTATCACTAATTGACAATTAGCATAACATCGATGACAAAAAATTCGCAGTACATCGATTACAGTTTAGTGGTAACGAATTAGCAGACATCGTTGACATTTTTTAGTTAATAGATTTTAATATAATTCGTCATACTATTATTTAACAAAAAAGGAGTATGACGATGAAAGAGAAAAATCAAAACAAAGAGCAGAACAGAAAAAAAGCGATAGAACTATATAACAACAACTGGAAGGTATCAGAAATATGTTCTACATTGAACTGCTCAAGGAACTGGTTCTACAAGTGGTTAAAACGATATCAAAGTGGTAGTCCACATTGGTACAAAGAACAATCCAGAGCTCCCAAAACAGTCAGAAAGTCAACCGATAATAAGTTGGGGCAACAAATTATTCAGACAAGGAAAGAACTACTTTCTAAACCTTATATGCAATATGGTCCTCAGGCTATCTATTATAATTTGAAAATGAAAAATATTGAACCGCCACCGGTTTGGACAATAGCACGAATATTAAAAAGAAATAATTTAACCAATAGAGAAGATTCAAAAGGATATGTAATTAAGGGGAAAAAATATCCTTATGATTATTTATTGGTTCAGCAAATGGACTTTGTTGGACCTCGTTACTTATATAGCAAACTAAGATTTTATTTTCACAACATTATATGTGCAGAGACTCATTTCGCTCAAATTTCTGTTTTGAAGAATCAAACATCAATAAATGTATGCAATAGTTTAATTAAATTTTGGAAATCCTTTGGTCAGCCGGATTATTTACAAATGGACAATGATTTATCTTTCTGGGGAAGTTTGAACAAACCAACCGCAGTAGGTAAAGTAATTCGTGTTTGTCTTCTCCTTGGAATTACTCCTGTATTTATTCCCGTAAAAGAACCCTGGCGAAATGGTATCATAGAGCATTTTAATAACAAGATGCAACAAGCAATCTTGAATTCCGGGAAATTTGAAAATATTGATTCTATTCAAAAAGCAGCAGATAATTTTTGTAAAGTGCATAATAAATATCACCGTTATAGTTCTCAAGATGGAATGACACCGGAAGAGGCGGTAGAACATCTTCGGTTCCAAATGATGCCTTTAGATGAAAACTTCACTTTACCAACTGGGCATATTCAATTATCTGAAGGAGAAATTCATGTTATCAGATTTATAAGAAGTAATCTAAAGTTTAGCGTTTTTGGGTTAACATTTAACTTGCCGGAAGAAACAATGTATGAATATGTACTGGGTATAATAATTACGCATCAACATCGTTTGTTGATTTTCAAGGATAAGGAATTCATCACGGAATTCAAGTTTATATTATATGATTAAAACTGTACACGATGTATTGCAAATTATTTTTAACTAAACTTCGACAACTTCCCCATGGGGAAGTTTGTAATCGATGTTGTGCTATCACTAGTGCAACTAAAAACTGTAATCGATGTTATGCTATTTATGAACTAATCACTATTCGTTGCTCCGTATTTTTCGTAAGCGTCAATAATATCCTTAACTAACTTGTGGCGCACTACGTCCTGCTTATTAAAATAAATAAATTTAACACCCTCGATGTTTTTGAGAATGTCTTTAACCTCTACCAATCCGCTTACAGCTTTATTAGGCAAATCTATTTGAGTAATATCGCCGGTAACAATTGCTTTGGAGTTAGGTCCCAACCGTGTTAAAAACATTTTCATTTGAAGAGCGGTAGCGTTCTGTGCTTCATCGAGAATCACGTAAGCATCGTTCAGAGTCCGTCCCCGCATGTAAGCAAGTGGAACAATCTCCACAATTTCCTTTTCAATGTAAGCTCTTAACTGTTCGTAAGGAATCATATCTTGCAGTGCATCGTAGAGAGGACGCAAGTAGGGATCTATTTTTTCGCGGAAATCGCCCGGTAAGAATCCTAAGCTTTCACCGGCTTCAACGGCAGGGCGAGCCAAAACAATTTTCTTAACCAGTCCGCGCTTCAATGCGGAAACGGCAAAAGCAACTGCAAGGTAAGTTTTACCCGTACCTGCCGGACCTATCGCAAAACAAATATCGTTTTTTTGAATTGCTTTTAAATACTTAACTTGGTTAGGGGTTTTTGCTCTGATTACCCCTTTTTTTGTGTAAAGAACAATGTTGTTAATTTCTTCTTTGGATATGATTTGCTTACCCTCAAGCTCCAAGTCGATTATGGTTGAAACATCTTCGGGCTTAAGTTCGCCCGAAGTATTGAAAACGTAAATCATCTCGCGAAATATTTTTTCAATGGTCTCAAGTTCTTCAGCCTTACCCTTCAGGAAAACGGAATTTCCGCGGACGGTAATTGACGTTTTAAAACGGTCTTCCAAGGGCTTGAGATTCTTGTCGTTGAAACCTAAGATTTCAACAATATTTTCAGCATCTAATTCGAAGTGTTTTTCGGTTAAATTTTGTTCGTTCATATTAAAAAATAAAGCTCTTCCCACATCTTTTGTTAGATGCGAAAAGAGCTTAAAAACGTCATTTGAATTTTAAATTATTTACTTTGTTTTGGCGGAGCAGCTTTAAACCTCTTAAGAACTTTTTCGTATTGTGCTTTTTCTTCTTCGGTCAGATTAGGAATCTTGAATATTTGCTGCGGGTAAATTAAATCCGGATTTTTAATTTGGTCTCTGTTCGAACTGTAGATTTTCGTCCATGCGAAAGGATTGTCGTAAATGTCTTTCTTCTTAGCAATGTTCCAGAGACAGTCGCCTTTAATAACAGTGTAAAGAATTTCCTTCGGTTTTTCTTGCCAAGCGTCCAATTGTTTTTGAAGAAGATTGTGAACCTGGTCGAAGAATTCCGGCAGAGCACTTATTTTATTTGCTTTCAAAGCATCCAATTCCGCTTGTCTGTCTGCCTTCGGAGAAACTTTCCTAGCAATCTTTGCGGACAAAGCTTTTAGCTGTGCTCTGAAATTGTCGATGTCTGCTTGCGAAGCGCCTATCATTTCGTTTAGGCCCTTTTGGCATTCTTCGTAAGTTTGTAATCCTGCTTTGGTATTTTTAAGGTTGTTAACTTCTGCTTGGAGAGCATTAAGCTCAGCGGTCAAGTCTGCTTTTTTCTGTGTCAGACGGTTAATTTCGGCTTGCCATTCTTCTTTTGTCATCTCTTTCTGCTGAGCGAAGACGGCACCGGTTAAAACCACTACTAACGCAAAAGCCATAAAGGATTTGAATAGTTTCATTTAATTACCTCCTAATTTTTAAACTTTTTACTTATTCATTTTTCCTAAGTTTTCCTTAGTCTGCTTTTTAACGCTATTGCATTGATCAAGTTTTGCGTTCCTTTCGGCAATTTCCCTTTCCAACTTTGCTTTCTCTTCTTTAAGGGAATTAACTTGCTTATCGAGGGATTTAACCTCGGCGCGTAAGGTTTCCAACTGTGCCATTTGCTCATCGCTAACACCGCTGCAAGCAGTTAAATTCATCATGCCTGCTATGAGAGCAATACCCAAAACCCCGCTTAAGAGTTTGCTGATTTTTTTCATTAGTGACCTCCTAATTAATAATTATGAGTTAAGTGCAACAAATATAATATTTTTTTTCTTATCTCGTTAAAAAAAATAAACTTAAATTAATCTTTTTTCAACAAAACTTGTAAAATTGTTCCCGGCTACAATGATATGGTCCATTATTTTTATATCAAAAATTTTTCCCGCTTCGGTAAGTTTTTTCGTGACTTTAATATCTTCATCGCTAGGTAATGGATTTCCACTGGGGTGATTGTGCACAAGGACAATCCCCGCTGCCAAATTATCTATTGCGACTTTAAAGACTTCCCGCGGGTGAACCAGAGACGAGTTCAAACTTCCGATTGAGATTTCTTCGTATTTAATTATTTTGTTTGCCGAATTAAGGCATACAACTATGAACTTTTCTTTTACTTCATCCCTCAGTAAAGGCACAAATATTTCTGCTAAGTCAGAAGGTGAAGTAATTTTCTTATTTGAGCGGAGTTTCTCCGAATAACTCAATCTACGCGAAAGTTCAAAAGCTGCGGCAAGTGTTGCGGCTTTATCTTTCCCTATTCCTGTCTCACGTTTTAATTCTGAGACAGTCTTCGTGGCAAGCATCGCAAGGCTGTTGTTATTTTTCCGAAGAAGCTCTTTTGCTAAAGTCAAAACACTTTTACCTTTCGTTCCCGTTCTAAGTAAAATAGCAATCAGTTCGGATTCCGTAAGGCTTTGAACACCCCTGAGTAAAAGTTTTTCACGGGGTCTGTCGTCCGGTGGTAAATCTTTTATTTTCATCTTATTATTTCCCCAAAAGTTTTGTCACGATTTTTATCTTCCCCAAACGAGCAAAGCCAAAAATCGCGCCAAAATACTTTAGTGTTTTCTATCATCCTACCCAAGAGCTGAAGCTCGTGGTTAATGAGATATTGCTCATGTAGGGTTTTGTTAAAATTATTTTGTACGCTTTGTTTTTCGGTAATCTGCAACAAGTATTAACCTCAACCTCTAAGCAAAAAATAAAAGAACAGTCATCCATCTTGTCACGGCGTAGCCCGAGTATAGCGAGGGCAAAGTCGGACCTGTCGCGCCGAAGCCTGAGCACAGCAAGGGCAAAGTCCAACCATCCAACCATGCAATCAAGTTGCTCGTCACTCATTCATCATTCATCATTTTTAATTCATAATTTATAATCATTCCATTCCCGACAAGTCGGGACAAGTTGTGTGTTTAAAAATCAATAATGTTAGTTTCATTTTAACTTTTTGCCTCGCCGCATTTTTTTAATCCTTTTTTCGCCATTTCATCCTCGGGATTTATTTCAAGCGCTTTAACAAAATATTCTTTTGCTTTTTGTTTATCGTTCAGTTTTAAATTAACCGTTCCCAAGAGAGAAAAATATTCGGCGTTTCCTCTGCCTGCCTCCAAAATTTCCATAAGAATTTTCTTTGTTTTTTGATATTCGCCTAATTCAAAAAGGACTTTAGCCTTTAATTCTTTGATTAAGAAATTCCCATTATCTAAAAGCTCCGCTTGTTGTAAGGCATCGAAAGCGTGAAAATACATTTTCTTTGCGTAGTAAGTCATTCCTTTTACTAAGAAAAGCTCGGGATTTAATCCGAAAAGCTTTTCCGATTTTTTAATGAACTTCAGCGCCTCGTCCAATTTAGCCATTTTAAAATTACAGCTTGCAATGTAGAAGTAGGCTTCCGGTAAAAGGCTTTCGTCCTTTGAGTTAATGTATTCCTCAAAATTTACTTTGGCAATTTCGTATTCGTCCAAGTAATAATAAGCAAGCCCTACGAGCGTGTAAACAGTAGGGTCTTCCTCCTTTGAAATTAAATTTGCAGCGTTTATTGCCTCTTGATATTTCTTCTGCTTAATTAAATATTGGAGGTAAAATCTTCGTACCTTAATTGAATTGGGATTTTCCCCCAAAAAGCGCTCCAATGTTTTCGTCCCTACTTCCTCTCTGCCCATTTTTTCGTAAAGCAATGCCAGGCGCATTAATGCCACAGAAGAGGGATTTTCTTTCTCCGAGAGTGTTTTGTAAATTTGTAAAGCGTGGAGGTGCTTGCCTTCCGCTTCGAACCTTTCCGCCAAATCCAATTTTTTACGTGTGTCACTCATCCTTCAAACTATTCCCATTCTATAGTTGCCGGCGGCTTGGAGCTAACGTCGTAAACCACACGGTTAATTCCTTTTACATTTTGAATTATTTTTTTTGAAATCAGTCCCAATATTTCCCCGTCCATCCGGTACCAATCGGCGGTCATCCCGTCTGCCGAGGTTACGGCTCTCAAAGCTACAACGTGCTCATAAGTTCTGAAATCACCCATTACACCTACGGTTTGAACGGGAAGCAGAACTGAAAATGCCTGCCAAATTTCGTCGTAGATTCCGAAGTTTTTTATCTCACGAATAAAAATTTCATCCGCTTCTCTAAGAATTCTCAGCCGTTCAGGTGTAACTTCGCCCAATATTCGTACTGCCAACCCTGGTCCCGGAAAAGGGTGCCTGCGAATAAATTCATCGGGCAGCTTGAGTTTACGTCCTATCTCCCGTACCTCGTCCTTGAACAGTTCTCTAAAAGGTTCAATCAATTTAAGATTCATCTTTTCAGGCAGCCCGCCCACGTTGTGGTGGGATTTGATTGTAGCCGAGCTTCCTTTAACCGGTACGGATTCAATCACGTCGGGGTACAATGTTCCCTGAACAAGGAACTTCACATCTTCTATTTTCGATGCTTCTTTTTCAAATATTTCAATGAATGTTGAGCCTATTATCTTTCTCTTCTTCTCGGGGTCGGTTACTCCTTTCAGGCGTGAGAGAAAAATTTCCGAGGCGTCCACAAATGTAAGATTAAGTTTCATTTTTTCTTTAAATACTTTTAGAACTTGCCGGCTTTCGTCCTTTCGCATTAGTCCGTTATCCACGTGGACACAGAAGAGGTTTTTACCGATTGATTTGTCGATGAGCGTTGCTGCAACCGAGGAGTCCACTCCGCCGCTTAGAGCTAAGATAGCTCCGGAATTTCCAACTTTCTCTTTAATTTCGGATATCGCTTTTTCAATGAAATTCTCAGGCGTCCAATCTGCACCGCACTGACAAATATTAAACAGAAAATTGCTTATTATTTTTTTCCCTTCGGCAGTGTGGTTAACCTCCGGGTGAAATTGGAGTCCATAAATTTTCATTACTTTATTGCTCATTGCCGCAACGGGTGTATTCTCGGTAGAAGCGTTAATCTCAAATCCTTCCGGTGCTTTTGTGATTAAATCCCCGTGACTCATCCAAACTATCGAATTATTCCTTACGTCTTTGAGAATTTCGGAATAACCTAAAATTTCCACATTAGCTTTGCCGTATTCTCTGTTTTTTGCAGGCTCAATCCTTCCGCCGAAAACTTTGGCTAACAATTGCATTCCGTAACAAATGCCGAGGACGGGAATTCCCAAATCAAGAATTTTTTCGTCTAATTGGGGAACGCCATCATCATAAACGCTCATCGGACCGCCGGAGAGAATTAAACCTTTTGGATTGAAATCTTTTAGCTTTTCGTAAGAAACCGTATGAGGAAAAATTTCGGAATAGACATTTGCCTCACGAATCCTTCGCGCAATTAACTGAGTATATTGCGAACCGAAATCTAAAATGGCAATTGCATCCATCGATTAACCCTTTTCTCCGTATTTTAAAACGAAAGCGAAGCCAGTTTTAGCCGGCTCCGCCTTTTCAATTAAGTTCGCATTAATTCTGTGCCTAATTTCTCTTTTACGAACTATTCTCATTGACCGATTAAAGCCTTATAGGCATTGCTGTCCAAGAGATTTTCCATTTCGCTCGGGTCGGAAATTTCAATTTTAATAATCCACCCTTCACCGTACGGGTCTTCATTAATTAACTGTGGTTCGTCTTCCAATTTGGAATTGATTTCCAGAACCTTTCCCGAAACCGGTGAAAAAATGTCGCTAACAGTTTTAACAGCTTCGACTGTTCCGAAAGCCTCCCCTGCAGTAACTTCGGTCAAATCGGGGTCAACGTCAACGAAAACCACATCGCCTAATTCACTTTGTGCAAAATCGGTAATGCCGATGAAGCCGGTATTTCCTTCGGCTTTAATCCATTCATGGTCTTTTGTGTACTTTAAATTATCTGGTATATTCATAGTTTGTCCTCGGTTAAATTTTAAAATATTTGTCAATAAATGATGTATCGAAATTACCGGAAATAAAATTTTCGTTTGTTAATACTTTTTCGTGGAAAGGAATTGTTGTCTTTATTCCCTCAACGTTAAATTCCTCGAAAGCCCTTTTTGCTCTCGCAATAGCATGGTTCCTGTTCTCTCCCCAAATAATCATTTTGGCGATCAAGGAATCGTAATAAGGGGGAATAACATAATCATTGTAAACGTGTGAATCAATACGCACACCGAATCCCCCGGGGAAGTGAAGGTAATCAATATGCCCTGGAGAGGGACGGAAATCTTTCTCCGGGTCTTCGGCATTAATCCTAAACTCGATTGCATGCCCGTTCGGTTTACCGGACGGAATGTTGGGGATTTTTTCTCCCGCTGCAACGGCAATCTGTTGTTTAATTAAATCAACGTTTTGAATCATTTCGGTAACGGGATGTTCCACCTGAATACGCGTGTTCATTTCAATAAAGTAAAAATTCAATTCTTTGTCAACTACAAACTCTACCGTACCGGCACCTTCGTAATTAACCGACTGCGCACCCAAGATAGCCGCCTCGCTCATTTTGCTTCGAATTTCGTCTGTAATTACGGGTGAAGGAGATTCTTCAATCAACTTCTGATGTCTTCGCTGTATAGTGCAATCCCTTTCGCCGTAGGCGTAAACGTTGCCGTGACTATCGCCCACTATTTGAATTTCCACGTGCCTCGGGTTCTCAATAAATTTTTCGAGGTACAGAGCGCCATTGTTAAAAGCGGCTTTGGCTTCTGTGGAAGCCGTTTGGAAAGCATTCTCCATTTCGGATTCTTCGCGCACAATTCTCATTCCCTTTCCACCACCGCCCGCCGAGGCTTTTAGCATAACAGGGTAACCGATTTCTTTTGCTATTGATTTTGCGGTAGAAACATCTTTCACCAAGCCGTCCGAGCCGGGCACTACAGGCACGCCGACTTTCCTCATTGTTTTCTTTGCAAATGCTTTGTCGCCCATTTGGTTAATCATTGTTGGAGAGGGGCCGATAAATTTAATTTCGGAATCAGCACAAATTTCGGAGAACTCCGCATTTTCTGCTAAGAATCCGTAACCGGGATGAACCGCTTCGGCTCCGGTAACTTGTGCCGCGGCAATGATGCTGGGAATTTTCAAATAGCTTTCCATGCTTGAAGGTGGACCAATACAGACGGCTTCGTCGGCTAATACCGTGTGGAGAGCGTCGCTGTCGGCTTCCGAATAAACCGCAACGGTTTTTATTCCCATTTCTTTACAAGTTCTTATTATTCTTAAGGCTATTTCACCTCGGTTAGCAATCAATATTTTTTTGAACAAGATTTACCCCGTAAATTAATCTTTTTTAATAACGAACAAAGGTTGGTTGTACTCTACCGGCGTAGCATTTTCCACTAATATTTGTTCAATGGTACCTGTAACATCCGACTCTATTTCGTTCATCAATTTCATTGCTTCCACGATGCAAAGCACCGTACCGGCACTAACATGGTCGCCAACTCTAACGTACGGATCGGCGTCGGGCGCCGGAGCGCGGTAAAAGGTACCGACAATAGGAGAACGCACTTCGTGAATGTTTTCGGCTTTTGCTTCCTCGGCAGCGGGAGACGACTTGGTTTTACTTTCCGAGACCGGAGGGTGTAAAGCGGCAGTCGGTGCTTGAACGGGGACATTGGTTACAACTTGTGCTACCCGTCCGTTGTTTTTTGAAATTTTTATTTTTACATCTCCTTCCGAGATGGAGAATTCCGTAATGTCGGATTTTTCAACCACTCTGATAAGTCTTTTAATTAAATTTAAATCCATATATTAACCCCTAATTTTTTACTCTTTCGACGTACTCGCCCGAACGAGTGTCTATTTTAAGCAGATCGCCTTCATTTACGAAGAGCGGAACATTAACAGTTGCGCCTGTTTCTACTTTAGCCGGCTTAAGAACATTTGTTGCCGTATCCCCTTTAAAGCCGGGTTCTGTTTCCACAACCTTCAGCGTAACAAAGATAGGTAGTTCAACGTTAACGATATTGTCCTCGTCGTCAACTAACAAATCGACTTCTTCGCCTTCCTTTATAAATTTTTTACCATCACCGAAAAGTTCATCTGCTACGGTAATTTGTTCGTAAGTTTCGTTGTCCATCAGCACAAAGCCGCCAGATTCTTTGTAAAGGAATTGGTACTTTCTTCTTTCTACTCGAACCACATCAATCGATTCTCCCGAACGGAAAGTATTATCTAACACTCTGCCGGTACGAAGATTTTTTAACGTTGTTCTTACGAATGCTCCTCCCTTCCCCGGTTTAACGTGTTGAAATTCAACAATCGAATAGAGGTCGTTTTTAAATTTAATAATTAACCCGTTTCTGAAATCTGAAGTATCTGCCATTAATTTCTCCGTTAATTTAAAACTAAATTTCGACCTCGTAATTTATTAAAAGGTAGTTTAATATTCCCAAAAAAATACGGAGAATAATTATTTGGGAAATATTGGCGCTAACTTCGGTACAGGTTTAAAATTGGTAGCAAAAGATAAAAAAAATAAGAAAGAAGAAACAAGAAATCCGACTACGCCCTCGCTGCGCTCGGGCTACGTCGCGACAGGTCCGCCTTCTCCCGACAAGTCGGGATTCGGCGCGACAAGTTGGATAAATAGTATCCTCAATCAAATCTTCTTTTTTTTGTCAAAATATTTTAAACTTTTCGTAATAATTGAAATTGGGGAATTGGTTGCAGGCTTTGCCTAATTAAGGATGATTGGATGAATGGATTGTCCGCCTTCCCCATTATAATGTGGAATCGCAATGACTGCTCAATATCCAACCATCCAACCATCCATGAATGGAAGGAGGGAAAGGATGAACAGGTTTGAAAAATGAACATCTTCAAAAGTGCTGAATAGTATCCTTAATCAAAACTTCGTTTTTTTTGTCAGGCGCCGGCAAGGAGCACAATAT
>WFQV01000063.1 GCA_015486905.1 Melioribacteraceae bacterium
GAGTCCGCTTTCCCCTTAGGGATTAAGAATGTTCCTATTTTAAGATTGTCGGGGTAAATCAAAACTTGTTGCTTACCGCTTTTAATGTTCAGTCGCAGGGAATCGGGATTGATTAAAATTTGTGAAGTAACGGTTGGAGAACTTTGAATTTTAAGCTCCACCGGAGGCAAGCCGGAATGGCTCTCGACGTAACCGGCTAAAATAACCAAAAGCCCCTGCCCGGTAATCATTGCAAAGCGGTAGAACATACTGCGAATTCCTACGAAGAAAGCTTGGTCGTGTTCATTAAGCCCCAGCATGTAAAACCCGTCAGCGGCAATATCGTGTGTAGCGGAGCTAAAAGCAAGCAGCCAGAAGAAGGCAAGCGTGTAACGGAAGAAATTGGGAACCGGGATAGTAAGCGCAACACCCGCAAGCCCGGCGCCGACAATAAACTGCATAATCACAATCCAAAACCGTTTGGTTTTGAAAATATCCACAATCGGGCTCCAGAGAGGTTTTATTACCCAAGGCAAGTAAAGCCAGCTTGTGTAAAGGGCAATGTCGGCATTCGAGATGCCGAGCCTTTTGTACATTATTACCGAAACTGTCATTACTATTACATACGGAATTCCCTCGGCAAAGTAGAGGGAAGGCACCCACAGCCATGGATTGCGCTTTTTCGATTTTTCTTTCTTCATCTTTTACCCTAAATCTTTGTCTGTTTTTTTAGCTAAAATTACCGCTCCCATTTCCGGCGGATATTCAGGGTGCTGCAGTTTAACTTTCCCTAACTTCTCGATTTTTTTTCTAAGCAGTTCGGAATAAAAGCCCGGTTTTGTAATGGGGCTGCCGATTAAAACCAACTGCAACGGTGAAACATCGATTTTCTTTTGCATCGCTTTGATGTGTAAAATCAATTCGTCGCTCTCTTCGTCAATTATTCGGCGGCAAATCTCATCTCCTTCGGCAGCGGCGGTTGTAACCAGAGGAGAAATTTCCGAGAGGGAAAGATTTTCAGAGTAAACTTTTCGGATTAAACTTGTTCCGTCTTTAATTCCAAACTTTTTATTAACCAAATCGGTTAATAAAGTTTTTTCGCCGCGCCCGTCGAATTCTTTTGCCACTGCAGTTAAACCTTTTCTGCCGAGACTGTTGCCGCCGCCTTCGTCGCCTATGAATTTGCCGAAGCCGCCCACCCGGTAAAAGTTGCCACGTGAATCTTTACCGTACATTATTGAACCCGTGCCTGCAATTAAAATGCTGCCCGGCTTTCCGCCGAAAGCACCTTCCAGGGCAATCGTTGCATCGCTGACAACATCGAGTTTATTAATATCTATTTTCTCGCTTTTAAAAGCTTTACTAATTGCTTCTTCTAATTTTAATGCGTCACTCTTTCTACCCGCACCGGTTGAGCCAACAACGGCTGCTTCAATTTCCGAAGGGGAAATTCCCGCTTGTTCGGAACATTCCCTTATTAAATTTAAGATTGTACGAGCAACTGTTTCGGCGCCGATAATTAGGAAGTTTGAGGGACCGCCTTCGCTTTCGGCTAATATTTTCAAGTCTTCTGCGGCGAACACACATTTTGTCTTAGTTGCACCGCCGTCAAATCCGGCAAAAATTTTCATTAAATAATCTTTCCGTAATCAATGAACAAAAATTTGATTTCTAAAATAATTCATTGAGAGTAATTATTTCAAAATTGTCATTTTTTTTATTAGGGACTTTTCGCCTGCCTGCAGATTGTCCGAACGAATTGTTAAGCGGTAGAAATAAATTCCGGCGCTTAAATTTTTCACACTGAACGAAGCGTTGTATCTGCCGGCAGTTAAGTGACTGCTTAAAACCGTTGAAATTTCTTGGCCTAAAATGTTGTAGATTTTCAGCGTAACAATTCCTCTTGAAGGAATTTTAAATTCGAAATTAGTCTTCGTACCGCTGCAAACAGGATTAGGGTAATTTTGACTTAATGAAATGGAGTAAGGCATACCGGTATTAACCGAAGCAACCGACGAATAAGAATAAGAACCGTCAACGTTAATAGATTTAAGCCTGTAAAAATAATTGCCCGTGTTGAATTGGGGAACATCGTAGTACAAATAATCGGCTCCTATTAAAGCACTGCCTTTGTGACTTAAGAAAGCAATCTTTCTCCATTTTGTACTTGATGAATTTTTTCTCTCTATTTCAAATCCCAAACACTTTTCCTCGGAGACGGTGCTCCAAGTTAGCTTTACTTTACGGTTAATAATATTAGCCGAGAAAAGATTGAACTCCACCTTGGTTGGTTCTTTCACATTTAGTCCGGCAATTGAGCCATCCGCAATTTTTGCTCCTCCGGAAGTAACTCCCGAAATTTTAAGAACATAGCTTGTGTTGTCCGTAAATTCTTTTGTGCGCAGAAGGACAGTGTTTCTAACCCCGTTGTAAAAGGGTTCTACACTTGTCGGGTTGCCGATGCCCTTGTCAATAAAGTAGTTCGAAGGTTCTGCCGCTGTTGAAGAATCTACGTCTTTGTTAAAAGTAACAAGTGCCGTGTTCTTTGAAAGAGCTTCCGCTTTTTCAATCAGCAAACTATTAGTCAAATAAATTCTGTCGGCAAACTCGGGTCTGTCAATAAACGGATTACGGTTGTGCTGAATTGAAAAGACAACGTCGTTTCTGTGTCGTTCGTAATCGGAAGGCGGGTCGAGCCTGTTCCATTTAATTAATGTGGAAAGTTTTCCCAATTTGCTGCCGGAGGTGCCTGTGTAATCAACAATTTGCAAATCGTAACCTTGAAAACCTTCGTAACGTGTTGCCATGTAAAAAATCATTCGTGCAACGTCGCCTTTAACGGCATCGCGCGGTTCCCAAGAATCTTCGTCCGTTTTACATCCGGTATCGCCGTCTGGATCAATGTATTCCGAGCCTCCGTTGTCAAAATCCTTACTGCCCCTTGCCGAGTTAACGGAAACATCAGCAGGACGCAGATGATTAATGTCCGTGTATGCAGTGTCGGCTTTATCGGGAAAGCCGTGGGATTTTGGCCAGACGTGTTCGCGGTTCCAGCCATTCCCGTTATCGTATTCTTTAGCGGCATTTCGTTTCCATCCCGTATAAAACAAAATCACATCGGAAGAATTTGTTGTGTCCTTATCCGTTTGCTTAAGAGCGTCCCAAACATCCGGTGAACTCGAAGAATAAGGTAGTTTTGTTTGCCCCTTTATTATTGAGTAAAGAGCCATTTGTAATTTTTTACCGTAAAGATTATCGGTGTTTTTGTAATAGTCGTTTTGAGCATTTGAGATTTGGGTAAAGATAAAGAAAGGAATAATGAGAAATTTCAGTCTCTTCATTGCTAATCTGTAATTTTACTTTGTAAATAGTTTATTTAAATAAACAAAACTATTAAAATTTTTCGTTTATTGCTTAATTTTTTCTCTATTAAAAAGGAAATAATTTTACATTTGTTTGATCTTTGGGTACAAGTTTAAATTTTGTGGCAAATAATTTTAGTGGCTTTTCTCCGTTGAACGTTTTGCTACGATTTTTTGTTTTCCTTATTTTCCCCAACCTACCCTTTCCCTCCCTTCCCGACCTACCTGCCCTGCCTACCGGTAGGCAGGAGGGAGGGCTGATTCTTCATGTGTATTGAGAACCTCGCCCGGTAAAATGCGAGGAAAAGCGGACCATCCAACCATCCATTTATGCAAGGTTCTCGATTAGACAATAATAAGCCAATGCCTTGCGTTTTACCTCTAGCCTCTCGCATTCAAATATTTCTTATTTCTTGTTTCTTCTTTCTTATTTTTTTTATTTTTTGCCACTGTTTTTAAACTTGTACCATATTTTTTTACATTTGCAACCTTTTGAAATTAAATATAAATAGATTATTTTTCCTTTATTATTTTAACATCTTTTTAGCGGATAAAATATAAATTATGATGATGAAAAAATCTGTTTTCATTTCAACTGAAGCACATCTTTTTTTTACCCAATCTTTAGATATAATTTAACAGGAGGATTTTAATGAGCTGGTTAACACGTAGTTTAAAACAATCCATTGGCAAGAAGTTTGTAATGGCAGTCACCGGATTGTTTTTGATTCTCTTTCTTTTCGAGCATATAATAGGCAATTATTATTTGTTTGCCGGACAGGAAGCCTTCGACAAATACGTCGGGCTGCTCGAAAGTTTCGGTTACATTACACCGATACTTGAAATTATATTGGGCTTGGCTTTTATTATTCACATCATTTACGGAATTTGGTTGTGGATTGGAAATGCCCAAGCTACCCCAATCAAGTACGAGGTTAACGGATCAAAGGAAAACGCTTCCTTTACCTCAAGATATGCTGTTTATTTGGGGCTTTTGATTCTTCTTTTCCTTATTATTCACTTAATTAACTTCTGGTACCATTACAGGTTCATGCATTACAATTTGTACAATACCGTGACTGGTTTGTTCAAAGACCCCTATTACTTAGCGTTCTACATTTTTACATTTATTGTTTTGGGAATGCATATTCATCACGGTTTTCAAAGTGCTTTTCAAACACTCGGCTGGAATCATCCGAAATATTTCCCTTTCATTAAAAAATTCGGAACTTTCTTAGCTATTGTGTTCGCAGTTGGTTTTAGTATTATTCCCATTTATTATTATTTCGTATACTGAGGGAGGTAGAAGATTATGATTTTAAATTCAAAAGTTCCTGAAGGCAATTTAGCCGAAAAATGGACGAACCATAAATTTGAAATGAAGTTGGTAAATCCGGCTAATAAAAGGAAATACACAATCATTATTGTCGGAACCGGTCTGGCCGGCGCTTCTGCCGCTGCAACGCTTGCCGAATTGGGTTACAATATTATATCCTTTACATATCATGATTCCAATCGTCGCGCACACTCAATCGGTGCACAGGGTGGAATTAATGCAACAAAGAATTATCAAAATGACGGCGATTCCGATTACAGGTTATTTTACGATACAATTAAAGGCGGCGACTTCCGTTCCCGCGAGGCGAATACTTACCGCCTAGCCGAAGTAAGCAATAACATTATTGACCAAGCCGTTGCACAAGGTGTTCCGTTCGCAAGAGACTATGGCGGCTATTTGTTGAACCGCTCTTTCGGCGGTGCTCAAGTATCACGTACGTTTTACGCCCGGGGCGAATCGGGGCAGCAACTCCTTTTAGGAGCAATCGGTGCGATGAATCGCCAAATAGCAAAAGGTAAAATTAAATTGTACACCCGCCGCGAAATGCTGGACTTGGTAGTTGTTGACGGTGCCGCTAAAGGTATTGTCGTTAGAAATTTAGTCACGGGCGAAATAGAAAGATACAGTGCTCACGCAGTTATTCTTGCAACCGGCGGTTACACTAAAGTTTATTACTTATCTACAAGTGCAATGAACTGCAACGCTACGGCAATATGGCGCGCACATAAACGCGGTGCATTGTTTGCCAATCCTTCTTTTGCTCAAATTCACCCCACGTGTTTGCCAATTCACGGTGAACTTCAATCCAAACGTCAGCTTATGAGCGAGAGCTTAAGAAACGACGGTAGAATTTGGGTTTCGAAAATAAAAGGAGATATGCGCGACCCGCTGGATATTCCTGAAGAAG
Source organism: Melioribacteraceae bacterium (assembly GCA_015486905.1). Classification (GTDB taxonomy): domain Bacteria; phylum Bacteroidota; class Ignavibacteria; order Ignavibacteriales; family Melioribacteraceae; genus WFQV01. Next base: position 5,588 of record WFQV01000063.1, read on the forward strand.
AAAGAGATTATTATTTGGAGAGAAGATACCCGGCTTTCGGTAACTTAGTGCCGAGGGATGTTGCTTCCCGCGCCGCAAAAGAAAGATGCGATGCAGGATACGGGGCGAAAGGAGGTCACGCCGTTTACCTCGATTTCACCGAAGCAATTCAAAGACTCGGTAAGAAAGCAATCGAAGAAAAATACGGCAACCTTTTCGACATGTATCAAAATATCACGGGTGAAGACCCATACAAAGTTCCAATGAGAATTTACCCTGCACCCCACTATTCAATGGGTGGGCTTTGGGTTGATTACCATCTTATGAGCAACATACCCGGGCTTTTCGTTTTGGGCGAGGCAAACTTCTCGGACCACGGAGCCAATAGATTAGGCGCCAGTGCTTTAATGCAAGGCTTAGCCGATGGTTACTTTATTATTCCTTATACCCTTGGTGATTACATTGCAACCGAAAAACCGGATATGGTAAGCACCGACCTGCCGGAATTTGAAGATGCTGAAAACAATGTAAAAGATATTACTAAAAAACTTCTTGCGGTAAACGGTAAACAAACGGTTGATAATTTTCACAAACGCCTCGGGCAGATTATGTGGGAGAGAGTTGGAATGTCCCGCAATGCTCAAGGTCTGCAAGAAGGGATTAAAGAAATACAAGAGCTCCGCGAAGAGTTCTGGAACGACGTACAAGTCCCCGGCACTGACAAGGAAGTTAATCAAACCCTTGAAAGAGCCGGAAGAGTTGCCGACTTTTTAGAGTTAGCAGAATTAATGGCTGTCGATGCTCTCGACAGAAACGAGTCATGCGGCACCCACTTCCGCGAAGAATATCAAACGGAAGAAGGAGAAGCATTAAGACGGGATGACGAATATGCTTATGTCGCCGCTTGGGAATTTAAAAAGCTAAAAGAATGGGAGCTCCACAAAGAGCCATTAAAATTTGAATTTGTGAAATTAAGCACAAGGAGTTACAAATAATGAGCGAAGGACACATAAATGTAACGTTGAAAATTTGGCGGCAGGAAAGCCCGGAAGCCAAAGGGTATTTTGAAACTTTTAAATTGAATGTTTCTACCGATGCTTCCATCCTTGAGGTCCTTGATGAACTTAACAATGAATTAGAAGCTCAGGGAAAGCGCCCTATTGCTTTTGAAAGTGACTGCCGCGAAGGCATCTGCGGTACATGCGGTATTGTAATTAACGGACATCCGCACGGACCCTTACCGAAAACCGCTACATGCCAATTGCATATGCGTAATTTCAACGAGGGCGACACGCTCGTGCTTGAACCCTTTAGAGCTGCCGCTTTTCCGATTATTAGGGACTTGATTGTTGACCGTTCCAAAATGGACAAAATTATGCAGGCGGGCGGGTTTATTTCCGTTAACACAGGTAACGCACCGGATGCTAATGCAATACCGGTATCTAAAGAGAAGGCGACTCTGGCAATCGAAGCCGCCGAATGCATCGGCTGCGGAGCTTGCGTCGCCACTTGTAAAAACTCTTCGGCAATGCTGTTCGTAGGAGCAAAGATTTCCCACCTTGCACTTCTACCTCAAGGTCAACCCGAGAGATATGAACGAGTTGAAAAGATGGTAGCGGTAATGGATGAAATGGGATTCGGCAGCTGCTCGAACACATACGCTTGCGAAGCGGAATGCCCGAAGGGCATATCGGTCGTCAACATTGCAAGAATGAACAGGGAATATTTGAAATCGAAATTCATCTCTAAAGTTATTGAATTTTAATTTCTTCCATACCCGATTTTTAAATCCCGATTATTAATTTAATCGGGATTTTTTGTTTTCATTTTGCTATTATTAATAAATAAAATCTAAAAAGATTTAAACCATTAAATGTTTGAAAACGAAATACAAAAAATTTCCGATTACTACCGCTCCAAAATTAAAGATTTGGGACAGTACTTTACCTACGAACAGCTGTTAAGTGTGGATTTGCATCCGGCTGTTCTTCATTATATCTCAGCCGAAATAGATTACCTTATTTACGAAGACCGCAAAAAATTATTGAAAAATTCCGCATTCGATTACTCCGGTGAAAAAATTTCTTATTATTTTTCTCAGATTGCAAATGAGATTAAAAAATCCAAGAGGTTTTCCGCAGATTTTATTTCAAAATTAATTTTTCATGCTACAACTTTTAACACACATTTTGTGGCACGCCCGGATTGGACCTTGATTAAATTCATTTTCCCGGAAGGGGAGAACAAAACTCCCGGCGAAATTAAACAGCTTTTAAAATACGTCTATTTCTACCCTTACCTCCCGAGAGTGATTCAATCCTATTTTTCCAAGAAGAAATTGCTCTCCGTTAGCGTTCACGAATTTGAATCCCTGCTCAGAAAAATTGACGAAATTACCGTTCAAGAAGATGCGGCTAAATTATTAGTCCAAGCAATCAGTTCAATAGCGGCATTTTTTAATTTTACCGAAACGGAAGAGCCGGAATTTCCGGTGAAAGCGGTAAAATTATTCGCCAAAGAAAAAAACCTAAATTACTACTACGATTTAATCGTACGTGCCTTTCCGGACGATACGGTTTCTGTAACAAAGAGTAAAATCCTTGAGACGTTACAAATTATTGAAAAGGAAGAAACAGCGGAAGGAAAAATCTCTCCACCACCGGTTAATAAGCCACAAATTAAAACCGATGACACAACCGAAACGGAGAAGGAGAAAAGTTCGCCCGAAATTGACAAAGACACCTCGGAAATTTTTGTTACGACGGAAGAAGAATCAAGAGAAAAAGAGCTGAACGAAGATATCTCCGAGCCAGGGCAGGGAAATAAAACCCTCGTTGGAACAAAGGATACTTCCTTAAAAGAAGAGAATATGGAAAAAACGGAAAAAGAACAATTTTTTAAGGAAACGCCCAAAGAAATTTCCTCAAATGAGGAAGAGACAATAGAAAATCAAACCGAGCCGGGAGGCGTAACAGAAAGCGAAACACCCAAAGTAGAAACTGCTATAGAAGAAGTGCCTCAGGATATTTCGGAAGCAAAAAACGAAGAAGCCGGACCAATAGCTTCTCAAGAAGAAAAATTAATTACAACTGTTCAGGAAACCAAAGAGACTGAAGAACAAACCCCTTTAGAAGCAGAGGAGCAATTTGAATCTGCCGAAGAAGAAAGTTCGGAATTTGAAAAGGAAGAACCGACAGAAGAAATTTTAAGTGAATCCGAACCCCCCTCTTTTGAGGAACAGCCCTCATTGTTCGACCAAACCGGGGAGGCTGAAAGTGTAATTGAAGAAGAGACAGAACCCGCTGAAGCTGAAGAGGTACTCCCCCAAAATGAATTAACCGAAACGAAAGAAAAATCCGAAATGGACAAAGCTCCTTCCGAAACGGAAGACAAACCACAACCGGAACTCGCAGAAAAAACAGAAGCAGAAATTACAGAGGAAGTTAATACCGAAAATATTCCGGAAAATGAAACAACTATTTCCGAAACTCAAGCGGAATCCGAAAACGTTGAAACGCTTCCAAACGCCGAGGAGACAGAACAACCCGATGTTTTCGGTATTGAAAATACTGACGTTGAGACTTTTGAAGGAAAAAACGAAACTGATTCCGAAGCAACGACAGAAGAAACCGAAACGGAGGAATCTACCGCTCAAACAGAACCCGCTTCCGTAGAAGAAATCTCAGAAGAGAAAACAGAACCGCTTCAAGAAAATATTGAAGAAGAAATTCCTCAAGAGGATGTACAAGCTGAAAAAGAGACCGAAGAAAATTTCAATGATACCCCTGACGAAAGTTCCGAACAAATGGAAGAGTCCGTTCCTAATTACGAACTGGAAATCCTTGACGAAGATGATGAATTTGAAATATTAGCCGAAGAAAGTTTGGAAGAGGATAAATCTCAAAAAGAAGAAAGTACTGCCAAAGAAACGGAAGAAGGACAAACCGATTCAGTGGAGAAAGAACTTCCCGAAATGCCGAAGGAAGAAATTAACGAAATAAAAGACGAGACATTAGAAAGTAAGCCTGCTCAAGAAGAAAGCGAAATCCTTTCTTCCCAAAATAAAACTGAGGAAACCCATGTAGAATCAAGTCAATCGGATGCCGATGATGGAAAAGCGCCTCAAAATAAGGACGAAAGCCAAGCAAAGGAAAACAAAATCAAAGGTCTTGACGCCGCAAAATTATTGGAGAATAAAAACACAGCAAGAATAATAGAATCGGTTTTCGATTATGATATGGAAGACTTCACAAATGCTATCGTGCAGCTTGCAGGCGCGGCAGACGAAAAAGAAGCTTTTGAAAAATTAGACAAAATATTTGACGATTACAATGTGAACCCCGATTCAAAAGAGGGGATGATTTTTAAAGAGATTATTTCAGATTACTTCAACAAAGTTTAATTATGTTTGTAGATTACGTTACCATTTCGATTGCTTCCGGCAATGGAGGAGACGGCGCCGTTGCATTTAGGCGTGAAAAATATGTGCCCAAAGGCGGACCCGCCGGGGGCAACGGCGGACGCGGAGGAAGCGTTTATTTTATTGCCGATGACAACCTTCACACACTGCTCGATTTCAGATACCACAGAAAATACCAAGCAGGTAACGGTGAGAAGGGTGGTACTTCATTAAAGGACGGTAAAAGCGGAAAGGATGTATTAATTAAGGTACCCGTAGGAACGGTTATTAGAGACAGAAACACGGAAGAAATTTTAGCTGACTTGGACGAGGCGGGCAAAAAATACTTGGCCGCAGAAGGCGGACGGGGCGGTAAAGGGAACGCTAACTTTGCTACGCCTACAAATCAAACTCCGCGATACGCAGAAGAAGGAAAGCCCGGATTTTCGCGGGATTTAATCCTCGAATTAAAACTAATCGCAGATATTGGGCTTGTGGGATTTCCTAACGCGGGTAAGTCAACATTCATTTCCGTCGTATCCGCCGCACGCCCCAAAATTGCAGATTACCCGTTCACAACGCTTAAACCGAACTTAGGAATTGTCAGTTACAAAGATTTTCAAAGTTTTACTATTGCCGATATCCCCGGTATTATTGAAGGAGCACATACCGGCAAGGGCTTGGGGCTGAATTTTCTAAGGCATATCGAACGTACCAAAGTTTTATTCTTCGTCCTTGACTCTACGAGTGAAACTTTACAAAAAGATTTCGCCACACTTAAAAAGGAATTAAACGAATACAGCCACACACTTGCACAAAAGAAATTCCTCGTAGGGCTTTCGAAAATAGATTTGCTCGACGACGAGGGGCTTAATGATTTGAATGAATTAAAATTCGACGGTTACAACGGAGAAATAATTAAATTTTCTTCGGTTGCTAAAATTGGTGTTTCGGAAGTTTTAGACAAGCTATGGAAACTACTGCAAGAAAACATATAATTGTAATTTCACTTCTATTTGTTTTTACTTTGCTTATTTCTCTTTTTGCACTCAGCCAAGGTCCGGTGAAAATATCTTTCCACGAAATAATCCAAATAATTGCAGGTAAATTTTCCGGTACGACTGAGAGCAGAATAATTTACGAGATTAGGCTTCCGAGAATTTTGCTCGGTATTGCCGTAGGAGGCGGGCTTTCGGTAGCAGGTGCGGTTTTTCAAGCGGTACTTTTAAATCCTTTGGCAGAACCTTACATCCTCGGTGTTTCAAGCGGCGGTACGTTCGGAGCAGTGCTTGCAATGTTAATCGGTCTTTCGTTTTTGGGCATTGAAGTATTTTCTTTCGTGGGAGCTTTGTCTGTAATCTTAATTGTCTTTTTGGCAAGCAAAAGGTTTGGCAGCATAGAGCCGAATACACTTTTGTTGACCGGCGTAATGGCGGGTGCCTTCTTTTCCGCATTGATTTTATTGACTCTAACCCTAATGAAAAATTCATTGCGAACCGCAATTTTCTGGTTAATGGGAAATCTCTCTTTGGCTGACAGCTCTTCGGCATATTACGTTTTTGCACTTAGCCTCCTGGTTTCTTTCTTCCTCTCGCTTAACGGCAATAAAATGAATATTCTTGCATTAGGGGACGAGCAGGCTTCAGGCTTGGGAGTAAATCCTAAAAATATTAAAACCGTGATATATTTTTCCGCCAGTCTATTGGTGAGTGCAATCGTCTCCGTAAGCGGAATAATCGGGTTCGTCGGATTACTTTCACCTCACATTTGCAGATTGATTTGGGGCAACGATAACCGCTTAATCGTGCCTTCTTCTTTTTTTGTGGGCGCTTCTATTTTAGTAATTGCAGATTTAATTGCCCGCAGTATTATTCCTCCTACGGAAATACCGGTGGGGGCGGTAACCGCCTTGCTCGGCGCGCCGTTTTTTGTTTATTTGCTCAGAAAAAAAATTCAATTCTAAAATTGTAGGAGGGAATTAGAGGAAATCATAACCACTTCGAATAATCTCTGATGTGAACTGTTTCACTTTTTAAAACTATTCCATATTCAGTTTTTCAAAATAACTTCTCAGTGTGTGGCCGCCTGTTGCAGGCGCAACCATGTCATTTTGTTGCGTTGTAACTATAAACTCAATTAAATCCGACTTCTGTTTGTTGAACGGCCGAATTATTTTCACGCCAAAGTTAACTAACCACGCGGGTGTTCTCGTGATTTTGGGCTTTTTCCCAAGCACCGAGAAAGCAATCTCGGCAATTTCTTCAGTGGTGTAAGTATTAGGTCCGCCAACCGAAATCTCATTTTTATCGTTTGCGACCGTATCAACACAAATCTTTGCAAGGTCGGCACCATGAATTGGATTTATCTTATTTTTACCGCTTCCAATTAAATACACTCTCCCTGATTTTGCCATCCTTAAGAATTCACTAATATCCGAGAAATAACCTGTGGGACGAATTACTGCATAGTTAATCCCGGAATTTTTTAACTCTCTTACAAAATCTTCCCGGCATTTCACAATCTCTATGTTTCTAAAAAGGTGAGCATTGAAAATAGAAACAAAGATAAATTTTTCTACAGATTTTTGTGCGGCAATATCAAGAATATTTTTGTTTCCCTGGTAATCAACATCCCTAAAAGTTAATTTGCCTTTCTGACGGGTAATACCAACCGAAGAAAAAACTATGTCGATTCCGTTACAAATCTCCTTTAATGTTTCGGGCTTTGTAACATCTCCGATGAAAATTTCATCCACTTGTTCTATTACAGCCGGTTCCAAGAATGGTCCGGTTTCTTTAAGTTTTTGGGGATTCCTTGCCAGCGCCCGCACAAAATAACCCCGCTTTTTAAATTCTTTAACAACATGCTTGCCAAGATAGCCCGTAGAACCGGCAATTAATACTTTCTTCAAATTTTCACCTCCTTACTATGGGAATGGAACAAAACTTAGTCGCTAAACGAAACTCCGCATTGATGACTGCGTGATTCTATCTTTCTTAAAAAAACTGATAGCCCGCGAAAGCGTAGCCAAATAGTGTTCATTTTTATTATTCGTTAAATTGCCAATCATCTGTTTTGCAAATTAAATTTTAAATAAGAAATAACAAAATGGTAC
>WFQV01000064.1 GCA_015486905.1 Melioribacteraceae bacterium
AATCTTCAACAATTTAAAAAATCATTTTAAACTTATACAATAATACGTCTTTATCCAAGTTAAAGTTAGAATATTGTTTGTTACCATAAAACATTAAACAATTAAGATTTTTGCTATAGCCTTGAATACGATTTTTGTATGTTTTTTATTATTGGTTTCTAAAATTATTTAATTAAAAAACAAATTTAAGTTTATAAATACTAAATAGTTAATCCCTGTTAAAATCAAAGTTAACAATAATTGTCAAAGATTTAATCTTAATAAAACAGGCCTCTAATTTTTAAGGAATTTATTTTACATTAAAAAATGTAAAGCAAAATTCTAATTGTTACAAGCACAAACCATTAAAAAACAAACAAAAAGAAAGAAAATCTAATTGATTGCCACTATAAAATAATTAGAAGAAAAACAAGTTATAAATAGAGCTATTATTGATTTTGGTGATGAATTCAAAATTAGAAATAGGAGTGGGTTCTCTAAACCTACTCCTATTTAAGACTAAAATTAAAGACCCAAAGGACCTACCGATTTTTCAAGCCACTCTTTTAAGTCTTGATCGTTACGCATTTGTTCAATAAACAAATGGTCGGGGTCTTTGCCTTGTTTCTTCAAATTCTCAATAAATAAACGCGTATCATAACTCACATCGTCTTCAGTAAAAATACCTTTTCTAATCTTAACCCATTCGTAAACTACTTTGTAGAAATGTTCTTTGTGATGATTTTTGTATTCGTCAAGGCTCATTTTTCCGTCAATCCAAGTAAGGCTCATCGGATATTGTTTGGGGTGGAAAATCACAAAGAACCAATGCCAGACAAGAATAGCAAGGGAGGCAAGGATTGCTTCGTAATAGTGAATTAACTCGCTCACCTTAATTAACCAACTCGGCGCCCAGTTACCAACAGCGGTGGGGAACCACAGGAAAAATCCGGTTGAAGCCATTACAATAGTACCCCAGATTAATGCCCAATATTCCGCCTTTTCGGTATAGTCGTATTTATCGAATGCCGGCGGGTCCTTCGCAAGCCCGATGTAGAACATTACATTTTGAACAGCGTCGGTAATATCCTTAAACCTCGGCAGTAATGCACCAAAGACAACCCTGCCGCGTTTGGTAATAATCAAATAAACAACATGATAAATTCCAGTTAAAACCATAATTACAGCAGCAACGCGGTGAATTATTTGCCGCACGCCTTCATTTACACCTACGGCGGAAAGTCCGTGTGACCACCAACTGTTAGGGAAGCGAAGCGCAAAACCGGTAAGGGCAAGCGTAATGAAAGAGAGCAATAAGAAAAGATGTTGGACAACTTCGCTTTGTGTAAATCTTGGAACAGCCGGCAGCCCCTTCAGGAAATCTCTTTTCTTTTTAATTTCGTGAATATAAATAATCATATTATGAAGTATCATTCCGCCGATGACGAAAAGAATCAGCCAGAAATAGAATGTATCCACTATCCCCATTGCAACCTTGCCCACATGTGTTGCTTGGTGGTGTGTGTAGCTTTCGGCAAATATCTGTGTAGCATCCTTGTGGCACTTCTGGCATGTCTTTTTAACATTAGCTACGTTTATGCTTGAAGCGGGATTCTCTTTAGGCAGAATTTTATGAACATTGTGGCAATCGGTGCACAAAGCCGCAGAGGTATCCCCTCTTTGAACAGCCATTCCGTGGTAGCTGTCCAAATAAGTTTCCGTAACATCATTGGGAATTCCAAATCGATTTGCAAGATTTTTGTTTTCGTGGCAGGCAATGCAAGTCTGCTCTTCAAAATCGCGTAGTTTCAATCGATTGTTCGTCCCTGTCCTTTTTGAAATATTATGCTCGGAATGGCAGTCATTACAAGAAGGTGAAAATTTGACTCCCATTTTTACGAATTTCCAGTGAATTGATTGCTTGTATTCTTTGCTTTCCTTAGGGTGACATTTACCGCAAGTATTGGGTACATTCAAGGGGGAAATGTTCGAATTTGGCTGAACGATTGTTTTAATGTTATGAGTTCCGTGGCACGAAGTGCAAGTAGCAACATTTTTTACACCTTTTGCCAATAATTGTCCATGAATTGATTTTTTATATTGTTCCGCAGGCATAAATGCCGCACTTGGAAATTTTTTCTGAAATAGCGGGTCGTCATGGCATTGCCCGCAAGTTTTGGGAATATTCTTTGCATAAACGGGACTGGTGGAATCGGAAACAGATTTAATACTATGCGAGCCGTGGCAGTCCCAGCATGCAGCTGCTTCTTTAACACCGTGCGCCAAAGAGATTCCGTGAATACTTTCTTTTTGTTGTTCCGCTTCTTGCTTATGGCAAGTTGAACAATTGGCAATTTTGTTTTTTGATACTCCGTTTTGGTGTTTCTCAATGTTGTTCGCTTCGTATTGATGGCAATCGGAACATGCGAGTTCTGAGTGTACCGATTTTTCAAGAGATTTTCTAAAATTATTAATTGCGTGACATTCGCCGCATTTTTTATCCGGGACAAATTTCTGTGAGTGGTAGTTGCCCGTAAACTCAATATTTGTGTGGCATTTTGAACAATATTCCTTACCTTTATCTTTAACATTTGAAGGACTTTTAACATAATGAAAGCCGTGACAATCAACACAGTTAGGTCCCCTTCCTTTCACAATTCCTACTAACCGGTGATGAATATCATTTTGAACTTGATTTGCTTCTGCATCGTGGCAATTAGCACAATTTACATTAGCAATATTATTGCCTTTTTTATGGGGTAACTTTTCGCTGCTAAATCCTTCGTGACAATCTGTACAGTCTAAATCTCCGTGAACCGATTTGGTAAATTTCTTTTCATTAACGTACAAAGAAACTTTTTTGCCGTTCTTAAATTTTGTTAATCCTTTTTCGGAATGGCAATCAAGGCATTCGGAAGATTGAGCAAAGATATTTGAAATTGTGATAAGAGAGAAAGCAATTAAAATAAAGGTAAGTTTCGGTTTCATTCCAACCTCTTAAAAATTTTTAAAACTTTTTGGAGTTAGATCAAACTTTGTTTCTTTGGTACAAATAATTTACGGGCAAAAATATTAACATTTATCAATATTTCAAAAAAATATGGTTATTTAAATTTGAATATATTCAAATTAACCCTAACGGTACAAGTTTAAATTTGGTGGCAATATTTTTCTCTATTAGAATGGTATTGACACACGCATAATTGAACTGCTTTCGCAGTTCTTCTTTTAAGCGTTGTTCTTTTCTGCGGGTTTCGCCCGCAGTTATTG
>WFQV01000065.1 GCA_015486905.1 Melioribacteraceae bacterium
GACGTAAGAAGTTTGAAGCCATCCGAGTACTCGTCAATCATCATTCGATTGTTCTTGGTTTAGGAGTTTATAGGTTCAATGGGACAAAGGGATGATTGGATGAGTGGATGATTGGATGGGTGGATATTAGATAACAGCAAATTTTTACTTTTTAATTTTGACTTTCTAATTTTTAATTGTCCAATCAGCGGAAATCATAATTCATCATGAGAATCTGCGTCCCATTCCCTCCGTGAAAATCCTGCAACAATCCGTGTCATCCATGTTCTATCCAATCGGCGTTCTATCAATCGTCAATTGCAAGACGCGAGAAGCAAGAGGTAAGAAGTTTGGATCATTTCGAGTACTCGTCAATAATAGTTCATTTGTTCTTAGTTCTTTGTTCTTAGTTCTTAGTTGAATAAAATTCGTGCATTCGTGGCTATTCCGGAGGCTGGTTATTTAAAACTGACTTTGCGCTCTTTGCGTGAAACAATATAATTTTTCTAACGGATTTTCATTATTTTCGAAGAGTGGAAATTTAAATTAAATTTGTGTTCAAATAATAGGTGAACAATGAAAGTTACCGAACATCTTGCAAAGGCAAAAGAGGTTTTAATCAGCTTCGAAATCATCCCGCCCAAAAGGGGAGGGGACATACACCAATTATTACAAGTCCTTGAAGACATAGTAAAATTCAACCCTCCGTTTATTGACATCACCAGCCACGCAGCTGAAGTTGTTTACGAAGAGACAAAAGACGGCGGATATCAAATGAAAGTGAAGCGTAAAAGGCCCGGCACGCTGGGTATTTGCGCTTTGATTCAAAACAAATACAATATCGACGCCGTTCCACACGTTATTTGTCACGGTTTTACCAAAGAAGAAACAGAGGATTTTTTAATCGAGCTTCGCTACTTAGGGATTGACAACGTACTCGCAGTGAGAGGCGACGAGAACGCATTCGATAAACCGGTTAAATACGGCAGAAGTGTAAATAAATATGCTGTGGATTTGGTAAGACAAATTAACGATTTAAACCACGGTAAATATTTGGAGGATTGCTTGTTAAATGCCGATCCGATGAATTTTTGCGTCGGTGTGGGAGGTTACCCCGAAAAGCATTTCGAAGCCCCTAATTTAAAAACCGATATTAAGTTCACAAAAGAAAAAATTCAAGCCGGCGCCGAATACATTGTAACTCAAATGTTTTTCGACAATTCAAAATATTTCAATTACGTAGAACTCTGTCGTGAGGAAGGAATCGACGCTCCTATCATTCCCGGATTAAAAATAATTACTTCGAAATCGCAAGTAAATTCTTTGCCTAAAAATTTCCACATCGATTTACCCGACGAACTCGCCGAAGAAATTTTGAAAGCAAAACCCGAACACGTAATAGACATAGGGGTTGAATGGGCTTTTAAGCAAGTGGAGGATTTAATGAACCACAACGTGCCTGCAATCCACTTTTACATAATGCAAAATTCCGGTCCTATTACAAGACTAATGGAAAAAATAAACAAGTAAAATGAAACAAACTTAGCTAAGTTTAAGATGCCTGGGAAAATAATGGAAAAATTATCTAACATAATTAAAAAATAAAACTATGAGAATTCAAGAAGTACCTCAAAGGATTAAACTTTCCCATCTGCGTAAATTGAATTGGGGAGTAGCCGGACTCGGAAACTTTGCAGAAAATTCGGTGATTCCAACCTTGCTTCAATTGAAAAGGAGTAAAGTTGTTTCGGTTTATTCAAGCAGGTTGGACAGAGCAATTAAAATAGGAAAGATGTTCGGTACCGAAAATAATTTTGACAATTACAACGATTTTCTAAACAGCGGCATCGATGTGGTTTACGTTGCAAGTGCTAATCCCGACCACTACTGGCAGACAATAAAAGCTCTGAAAGCAGGAAAACATGTCCTTTGTGAAAAGCCGATGGCAATGACTTCCTCGGAAGCCGAAGAAATGATGCGAACGGCAAAAGAGAACAACGTTTTCCTTAGCGTTAATTATGTTCACCGTTTTCACCCGTTGCTTAGAAAGGCAAAAGAGTTGACGGACAAAAAATTAATCGGCAAAGTCATTTATATTTCTACCGAATTCAACATCGATTATCCGCCGGATGATAATTACAGATTCATTAAAGAAAAAGGCGGCGGACCGTTGAGAGATTTGGGAACTCATATGTTCGACGTAATGCGCTTTCTCAACGGGGAGATAGTTGAAGTCAAAGGTTTCGCTGACAACGTGATTTATCAAAGCGATGCGGAGGACTTTGCAATAGGAACGGTAAAATTTGAGAACGGCAGTTACGGCTCCTTCAATGTTTCCTTCAACGCGGCAAAAGCACCTAATCAAATTTTAATTCAAGGCAGCAAAGGATACATTACCATTCAAAATTTAATCGGTAGTAAAACTTCTACCTCAAAGTTAGTAATAGATATTGACGGCGAAACGAGAAAAACTTTCAGGCGCAGAGCAAATAATATGTTAATTCGTTTGAAAGAATTCCAGAAATCCCTTCTTCACAATAAAGAACCTGAAGTAACCGGAGAAGACGGTTGGAAAAATTTAATCTTAATTGAAAAATTCGAAGAGCAATGCTGTTAAAAGAAAAGTTAATTGAAATTTGTCATAGAGTTTATGATAAGGGTTTTGTCTCCGCATTTGACGGCAACCTTTCGGCACGTACACCCGAAGGGAACATTTACATTACACGCTCGGGCGTTTGCAAAGGGGAAGTAACACCGGAAGATATTTTGTTAATCGATTTGGAAGGTCGTAAACTTGAAGGAGAGGGAAAGATTACCACGGAAGTAAAAATTCATCTGCTTGCTTACAAATATCGTAAAGAAGTTAACGCTGTAATTCATTCCCACCCCGTTTACGCAACGGCTTTCGCTACGATGGGAGAAGGCTTTACAACGCCCGTGTTTCCAGAGATGGTGCTGAGCTTGGGCAAGGTGCCTTTGTGTAAATACTCTACCCCCTCAACAGAAGAACTACCGGAATCAATGTTGCCTCATATCGATTATGCCTGGGCAATGCTGCTGGAAAATCACGGCGCGGTTGCGTTTGGGAAGTCCGTTGAGGATGCTTACTTCAAAACCGAGAAATTGGAGCACGCTGCCAAAACTCTTTGGGCAATAAGAACAATGGGACGAGCAAAAACAATTCCCTTGGTAAAATTGAAAAAACTATACTCAATCTCCGAAGATGTTTACGGAATCAAATTAAATGAAAAGAATAGAATGGATTTTTAATTAAGAGGTTCGGATGACAGTTGCTTTGGTATTGGGTGGTATTTCAGCCGAAAGAGAAGTTTCCCTTTCGAGCGGCGCGGCAATGTTGGATGCCGTTAAAAAATTGGGATACGACTACATTTTGATTGACCCCGCCTACGGGGACGAACAGCCCCAAAAAGAAGAAGACTTTTTCAGTAATGGTAAAAGTTTTCCAAATGAACCAAGTAATTATTTGAAAGCAATTAACTCTAAATTTTTTAACGGCGTTGACGTCGCACTGCTAGCACTTCACGGGCAATTCGGTGAGGACGGTTTAATTCAATCGTTATTTGAATTAAAAGGAATACCTTACACCGGCTCCGGAGTTTTGCCCAGCTCCATTGCAATGGACAAATCCGTTTCCAAAATATTATTTACTCACTTCGATGTTAAAACACCAAAGTGGATTTTGCTCGGTGATAAGAATTACGATTTGAATTTAACATTAAAAAAAATCGAAAAGTTCTTCGGTTACCCGTGCGTTGTAAAACCGAGCGACCAAGGTTCTACAATTGGTTTGACGGTTTGCCACTCCCAAGAATCCATTGAAGAAGCGGTAAACAAAGCGTTTGAATTCGGCAGCAAAGTTTTAATAGAAGAATTTATCGACGGGCGTGAAATTACTGTAGGAATAATCGGTAAAGAACCGTTACCCGTTTTGGAAATTATTCCTCGGCACACCTTGTACGATTACGAATGTAAATATTCCGAGGGAATGAGCTTTTACGAAACGCCGGCTAAAATTCCCGATTCGCTTGCAAAACGTTTTCAGCAGCAAGCACTGCTTGCCTACCAAGCGGTGGGATGTCAAAATTACGGACGCGTAGATTTCAGACTTTCCAAAAATTTGGAAACTTACTGCCTGGAAGTGAACACACTGCCAGGAATGACAAGCCATTCTTTAATGCCTAAGATGGCGGCGGCTCGTGGAATGAGTTTTGCCGATTTGGTCGAAAAAATAATTCGACTCTCGCTATGAGAAAAAAAAAGAAAAAGAAAGAATTTTTTAAATGGTTCATCCTCATCTTAATCCTTTTGCTCCTTTCGTTTTTAACCTTCAATTCGAACGGCTTAATCGAGTATTTTAAAGCGACACAAAGGAATAGGCTCTTAACGGAACAAATCAAAGATGCGGAGAAGAAAATAAAAAAAACCGAAGCTCAAATAGATTCGCTTAAAAACAGTGAAAAGAAAATCGAAGAGATAGCACGTGAAAAATACAATATGCTCAAACCCAACGAGGAAGTACTTAAGGTGGAAAGAAAATGAGTAATGTTAAAATTCCCGACACACCGTTGGCTGAGAGAATCCGCCCGAAAAATTTGAACGAATTCCAAGGGCAATCGCATTTGGTTGGTGAAGGTAAACCTTTACGCACAATGATTGAAACGGATTCCCTTACTTCGTTTATTTTGTGGGGACCGCCGGGGACGGGCAAAACAACACTTGCAAAAATTATTTCTCGTCAAACCGATTCGGAATTTTTTCAGATAAATGCCGTATCTTCCGGTGTGCGTGACATTCGTAAAATAATAGAGCTTGCCAAGGAAAATAGAAATTACGGTAAAAAGACGATTTTGTTCATCGACGAAATTCACCGTTTCAACAAAGCACAGCAGGATGCACTGCTCTCCTCCGTTGAATCCGGTGAAATTATTTTAATTGGTGCAACAACGGAAAATCCCTCCTTCGAAGTTATTCCCGCCCTTCGCTCCCGCGCTCGTGTTTACATACTGAACGAACTTTCCAAAAACGATTTGGAAAAAATCATCGACTTTGCTTTGGCTAACGATGAATTTTTGAAGTCACTTAATATTAAAGAATTAGACAAAGATTATTTGATTTTCGTCGGTGGCGGAGATGCTCGAATAATGTTGGGAATATTGGAAAACGCCGTTGCACAAAACCTTGAGAAGGAAGAAATCCGAATTACAAAAGATGTAATTGAAAATGTAATTCAAAAAAAGAACATTATTTACGACAAAGCCGGCGAGGAGCATTACAATATTATTTCCGCCTTCATTAAAAGCATTCGCGGTAGCGACCCCGACGCCGCCCTTTATTGGTTGGCGAGAATGCTTGAGGGCGGTGAAGACCCCCTCTTTATTGCGCGGCGAATGGTAATCCTTGCCTCCGAAGATATTGGCAACGCTTCGCCTAATGCACTGGTATTGGCGGAGGCAGCTTTTTCTGCCGTTCACAAAATAGGAATGCCCGAAGCGCGTATTATTCTTGCCCAATGCGTTACCTACCTTGCCTCATCTCCCAAAAGTAATGCTTCGTACGTTGGAATTGAAAAAGCTTTGAACGACGTTCGCCAAAAACCACTTTTCCCCGTTCCGTTCAAACTACGGAACGCCCCTACCAAACTAATGAAAGAATTGGGCTACCACAAAGGCTATAAATACGCTCACGAAGGAAAGAACAATTTTGTTGTG
This sequence comes from Melioribacteraceae bacterium, assembly GCA_015486905.1. Classification (GTDB taxonomy): domain Bacteria; phylum Bacteroidota; class Ignavibacteria; order Ignavibacteriales; family Melioribacteraceae; genus WFQV01. Next base: position 5,709 of record WFQV01000065.1, read on the forward strand.
GAAAATTATTTCCCCGATGAAATGAAAGGGACACAATATTATTTCCCCACCGAAAACGGACTTGAAAAAACTTTGAAAGAAAGATTAAAAGCCCTGTGGAAAGGACGGAAAAAATACTAAGGTTTGCATTTTAAAAACCTATATCCTAATTTTGAAAAAAAGGGAAATAAAAAAACGGAAAAAAGAGATGTGAAACATACAGGACTAAGTTTAAGACACCCAAGCGAATGATATTAATTATGAATTATGAATTATGAATGATGAATGCGTGAGGAGTAGATTGATTGGATGGTCGGATATCCGCCTTATCACGACAAGTCGGGATTCAGCGTGACAGGTCCGTCTTCGTCCCGATAAATCGGGACTTCGCCGTGACAGGTCCGACTTCGTCAGCGCTTCGCTTGACTACGCCGTGACAAGATGGATGATTGTTCTGTTATTTTTTGTTTAGAGGTTGAGGTTAAGGTTGAGACTTGTTACAGATTACCGAAAAATAAAGCGTACAAAATAATTTTAACAAAGCTATACATGAGTGACA